>JAEWBS010000122.1 GCA_023391005.1 Bacillota bacterium
AAAATCAAAGGAGCAGGCACATGAGACAATTGATGACAGGCGACGAAGCAATTGCCCGCGGCGCGTGGGAAGCGGGCGCGCATTTTGCCGCAGCCTATCCCGGAACCCCCAGCACTGAAATTATGGAGAATATCGCGGCCTATGACGAGATTACCTGCGAGTGGTCGCCCAACGAGAAGGTCGCCTACGAAGCGGCTTACGGCGCGTCGCTGGCAGGCGGACGGGCGATAGCTTCGATGAAGCATGTCGGTGTCAACGTGGCGGCTGACCCGCTGTTTGCGAGCGTCTATATGGGTGTTAACGGCGGTATGGTCGTCATTTCGGCCGATGAGCCGGGACAGCATTCCTCGCAAAGCGAGCAAGACAACCGCCGTTACGCGCAGGCGGCGCGGCTGCCGATGCTTGAGCCCGCCGACAGTCAGGAATGTCTTGACATGGTAAAGGCGGCGTTTGAACTGTCTGAAAGCTTAGATCTGCCGGTCATGATCCGTATGACCACCCGCATTTGCCACGCCAAGAGCATTGTCAAGACCGCCCCCCGGCAGGAGGTCGAGATTCGTGGCTATACAAAGGATGTCACCAAAACGATCACGGTGCCGGCCATGGCGCGCGGGCTTCGGCTGACGCTTGAAAAGCGGGTGGCCAAGGCGCTTAAATGCGCCGAAAGCAGTGCGTTAAACCGCGCCGAGCACGGCGACGGCAAAATCGGGGTTATCACCTCGGGTGTGTGCTACTATTATGCCAAAGAAGTGTTCGGCGAAACGGCGTCCTATTTGAAGCTCGGCATGAGCTGGCCGCTGCCCGATACGCTGATCGCCGATTTCTGCCGTTCGGTTGAGACGGTTTATGTTGTCGAAGAAAATGATCCTTACATCGAAGAGGCGGTTGCCCGGCTCGGATTTGTGCCCCACGGGCGGGATACCTTTCCGTTTTGCGGCGAGCTGCTGCCCGACGTGCTGCGTCAGTCGCTGCACGGAAAAACCCATCCGACGCTTGACTACGACCGCTCGAAGGTGCTGGCCCGCCCGCCGATGCTCTGCGCCGGATGTCCTCACCGCGGCCTGTTTTATGAGCTGGGCAGGAAGAAGGATGTGCTGGTGGCGGGCGACATCGGCTGCTATACCCTCGCCTTCTCAAAGCCCTACGACGCGATGGATTGGGACATCTGCATGGGCGCAGCCTTTTCTTCAGGCCACGGCGCGCAGAAGATGTTTGACAAAAAGGGGGTCGCAACCCGCGTTGTGTCGGTTATGGGCGACTCGACGTTTTTTCATACCGGCATCAATTCGCTCATCGATGTGGCTTATAACGGCTCGAACACCGTCAATATCATTCTCGATAACCGCATTACCGGCATGACCGGCCATCAGGAGAATCCGGGCAGCGGACGTACGATCAAGGGGGAGCCCTCCGAGGCCATCTCGATCGAGCAGCTGGCGCGCACCATCGGCATCAAGCATGTGCGGGTCATCAACCCGAATATCCTCAAAGAGGTGCGCGAAACGCTTAACTGGGCGCTCTCGCTCGACGCGCCGTCGGTCATCATCACACGCTGGCCCTGCGTCTTAAAGCGCTTCTCGCAGGAGGATTATCAGGAGTTTCCGGGCGCATTCGAGCAGAAGATGATCGTATCTGAAAAATGTATCGGCTGTAAAGCTTGCTTAAAATGTGGCTGTCCGGCCATCTCGTTTAAATTCCGCGAGAAAAGATCGGTGATCGATTCCGATATGTGCGTAGGCTGCACCGTCTGCGCGCAGGTCTGTCCCGTAGGCGCGATCGTGAAAGGGGGGGAATAAGCCATGGGTGAGGTAAAAAGCGTCCTGTTGGTCGGTGTTGGCGGGCAGGGCACCATTCTGGCGGCCAAGCTGTTGACCCTTGGTCTGATGCAGGCCGGTTATGACGTTAAAATGAGCGAGATTCACGGCATGAGTCAGCGCGGCGGCAGTGTGTCGTCACAGGTGCGCTACGGCGCGCAGGTGCTCTCGCCCGTCATTGAGCGCGGCGGCGCTGACGTGCTGGTGTCGTTTGAAAAGATGGAGGCGCTGCGCTGGCTTGAGTATCTCAAGGTGGACGGCAAGGTCGTTGTAAACGATCATGAGATCCCGCCCATGCCGGTGCTCTCGGGCGCGGTCGAATATCCCGAGGGTATCTGTGAGGCGCTTTGTACAAAGGCCGACGTTTTGCTGATAGACGCCGCCGAAGAAGCCGCAAGGCTTGGCGGCGCCAAGGCAATGAACTTGGTGCTGCTGGGGGCTGCCATTCGGATGCTTGAACTGGAGGATATCGACTGGGCCGCCATCGTCGCCGAGAACGTCAAGCCGCAGTTTGTCGAGCTGAATCTCAAAGCGCTCGAAAAGGGCCGGGCGCTGGCGCAACGATGATACATCAAGGGGCCGCCGCGGCGGCCCCTTGTATTTCCGACAAAATTTGTGCGGACGGTTGCGCTTCATCCTAAAAGCAGGTAAACTGGTAAAGTTAATATTATAAACAAAGGACGATTGCCTGATGCCCCGAAAGATTACGTATAACGCGCCTGTGGTACTGACCTTTTCGCTGTTGTCGCTGGCGGTGCTGCTGCTGGGGAATGCGACGGCGGGTACGGCGACCGCAAAGTTTTTTACGCTTAAATTTACCGCCTTTAGCGATCCCATGCTCTATCTGCGGTTGTTTACCTATGTGCTCGGGCACGCCGGGTGGGAGCATTACAGCGGCAATATGATGCTACTGTTGCTCACCGGGCCGATGCTTGAGGAAAAGTACGGCAGCCGCCAGCTGCTGACCGTCGTTGTTTTTACGGCTGTTACCACCGGCATTTTACATCTGGTGCTGCTGCCCGGCGTAGCGGTGCTGGGCGCCAGCGGCATTGTGTTTGCGTTTATTTTGCTGGCTTCAATCACCGGCAGCGGAGAGCGCCAGATACCGCTGACGCTGATTGTCGTGGCGGTCATCTATCTTGGCGGTGAGATGCTCAGCGGTGTCTTCGCCGATGATTCGATCTCACAGCTCTCGCATATTGTCGGCGGCGTTATTGGCTGCGGCTTTGGCTATGTCATTAAGCCCCGTAGAAGAATTAAGACGGTTGAAGCGCGGTAGCTTAGCCCGCCGAGCCTAAAGCACGGAAGACTGCCGTAAAATTTTCCGCTCCGCGCCGGGCGGTAGCCCCGATTTTGTCCTACCCTTGTGGGACGAAAAGTTTCTGGCGATCCGCCTAATGTTTCAGGTTTGGTAAGCTGCTGGATTCAAAAGCGTGCGCATACTGTTGCTTTAAAATAGTTGAGCAAAACGCGCCCTAAACATGGCTAAGGCCGTTTTAGGGCGCGTTTTTGGGGCGTGAGAAAAAGGTTTGTACGTATATAGCGTAGAGGCGAATAGGCTGTTTAGCATCACGGGCAATATTACGCCTGCCCTAATAGCAGCGACACGCACAGTCCGGCGACGCCGCACAGGCTCATGACCAGAATGGGATTAGGCTTCCACCTTCTTAAAACCAAAAACGCGGCCAGAAAAAGGCTGGCGCCGATGCCGTTGATATTTTGCAGACTGACAGCCGCGCCTGAAAACAGCACAAGCTTTAAAATTGAAAGACCCGCCGCCGCAATCAGCGCCACGACCGCCGGTCTTAGGCAGGACAGGATGCTTTGCACGGCCGAGAGACCCTGACATTTATAGTAGACCAGCGCCAGCAACGACACGAGAACACAGGAGGGCAAAATGCTGCCTAGCGTTGCGACAATAGCGCCGGGAATGCCCGCGATGCGAATACCGACAAAGGTGGCGGCGTTGATGGCAATCGGGCCCGGCGTCATTTCAGCGATGGTGATCAGATCGGTGAATTCACTCATGGTCAGCCACGCGTGGGTCTCGACAACCTGATTTTGAATCAGCGGCATCGCGGCGTATCCGCCGCCGACGCTGAACAGCCCGACCTGTACAAAGCTGAGAAGAAGCTGTAAATAAATCACCTTTGGCACCCCCTTCTCAGTTGGGGCAATGCCTTGCAGACGCCAATGAGCGCGGCGGCCAGAATAATGTAGATGACGTTAACCTTGAGAAAAAAGACGGCGGCAAAGGCGGCAGCCATAATCCACAGGCTGCCCTGAGCCTTTTCTTTAACCACCTTTTCGCCCAGACAAAACACAACATCAAGAATGACGGCGGCCACACCGGCCTGCATGCCCTTTAGCGTCAGCGCTACATATAGATTGCTCGCAAACGCCGCGTAAAAGAATGAGATGACCGACAGAATGATCATCGGCGGCAAAATGGTGCCAAGCACGGCGACCAGCATGCCTGCCAACCCCGCGACGCGCCAGCCGACCAGTATGGCGGCGTTGACGGCGATGGCGCCTGGGGCCGACTGCGCGAGCGCGGTCAGATCGAGCATCTCTTTCTCGTCGATCCAGTGCAGTTTATCCACAAACTTCTGCTTCATAAACGTGATGATGACAAAGCCGCCGCCAAACGTGAAGCTGCTGATATAAAGCGTGCTCAAAAACAGCTGTTTCAACGTTTGCAGCCTGCGGCCGGGCTGCGATAGGTTTTGCATGAAAAATCACCTCGGGGTTTTTATCTGGTTGTAATGGTCGACTAGAGCGCCGGCTTAGGCCGGAGTTTTAAATCCGGACTTCTTTATCATACCCCTTATGGCCCCGATTGTAAAATAATTTGTCCGTCACTGTGGATTTGTGCAAAAATAGCATGCGGGACACAGGGTGTCCCGCATGCTTTATGGAAAGGAAGAGGAAAGGCTTTTAACAGATGCTGATTTAAGCTGCCGCGTTAGTCCTCGTGGTCATTATAGCGGGTATGCAGCAGCTGATGGGTGTGGTGATGATCGGAAAGCAGCCCGTCGTACAGCGTGGCGATCATGGGGTTTTCTTCAGAGCTTTTGATCTGCGCCAGCTTATCGGCGGTATAGAGCCCGTCGGCACGGGTACGCTTGGTTCGGTCGCGGCCAAACGGCTGGCCCGCGCCGCCGATGCAGCCGCCCCGGCAAGCCATGACCTCGACAAAGTGATAGAACACCTCGCCCGCCTCAATTTTTTCAAGCAGCAACTGCGCGTTTTTAAGCCCGTGCACCACCGCTATTTTCAGCTCGGTATCGCCGACCTTGACCGTCGCTTCTTTGACCATATCATCCATGCCGCGCACGCCGGAATATTTAATCTCGCGCAGCGTGTTGTGGCTCTTTTTGCCTGAGACACGCCGGATGACCGCCTCGGTAACGCCACCGGTCGTACCAAAGATAACGCCAGCGCCGCTGCCCATGCCAAACGGCATGTCGGTGGCCTCGTCATCGATCTCATCGAAGCGGATGCCCACCTCTTTGATCATCGTCGAGATGCCGCGTGTCGTGACGACATAATCGATATCGGGAATACCGTTGACGTAAAACTCCTCGCGCGCGGCCTCGGATTTTTTAGCCGCGCAGGGCATGACCGATATGACCACCGTGTCGCGCGGGTCCTCGTCGTCTAAGCGCGCCTGCGCCTTAATAACAGAGCCGAACATCTGCTGCGGCGACTTGCAGCTTGACAAATGTGGAATATACTTGGCGTTGGCGTTTTCAACATAGCTGACCCATGCCGGACAGCAGGAGGTAAACATCGGGAACGGGCCGCCCTTTTCAAGCCTGCGCAAAAACTCGGCCGATTCCTCCATGACGGTCAGGTCAGCGCCCAGCGACGTGTCGTAGACCTCGTCAAAGCCCATGCGCTTCATGGCGGCGACCAGCTTGCCCATTTTATTGGCGCCCGGCGCAATACCGAATGCCTCGCCGATGGCGACGCGCACGGCGGGTGCAATCTGCGCCACCACACGCTTGCGGGGATTTTGCAGTGCCGCCCAGATGTTGCCGATATCGTTTTTAATCGTAATCGCGCCGGTGGGACAGACCGCCGCGCACTGACCGCAGTTGATGCATTTTGTCTCGCTGATCTTGCGGTCGAAGGCGGGCATTACCCGCAGGTTGGAACCGCGGTGGACAAAGTCGAGAATGGCCATGCCCTGAATCTCATCGCAGACGCGCACGCAGTCGCCGCAGAGGATGCATTTATTCGGGTCGCGGACAATCGAGCGGCTGCTCGTGTCAGTCTCCATCATCTCGCGGGTGTCCTCAAAGCGCACGCGGCGCACGCCAAACTGCTTGGCCATATCCTGCAGCTTACAGTCGCCGTTTTTCTCGCAGATGGTGCAGTCGCGGCAGTGGGCGGCCAGCAGCAGCTCCAGAATCATTTTGCGGTGCTTGAGCGTTCTGGCGGTGTTGGTGCGGATGCGCAGCCCGTCGCGGGGCTCCATCGAGCAGGAGGCCTCAATCTGGCCGTTCTCGAGCTCGACGACGCACATGCGGCAGGCACCGTAGGTCGAAAGCTCGGTGTGATAGCAAAAGGTCGGCATTGAGATGCCCGCCTTGCGCATGACGGCTAAGACGTTCTTCTCGTCGTTAAAGCCGATGCGGTGGTCGTCAATATACATATATCCCTTGCTCATGGGTTAGCCCTCCTTAACAGCGCCGAAAGCGCAGGATGAAATGCAAGCGCCGCATTTAATGCACTTGGCCGCGTCGATGATAAACGGCTCTTTGATCTTGCCGCTGATGGCACCGACCGGGCAACTGCGGGCACATTTGCTGCATCCCTTACACAGCACAGGGTCGATGTAGATGGTTTTAAGCGCTGTGCAACTGCCCGCGGGACACTTTCTGTCTACGATATGCGCGAGATATTCCTCTCGGAAGGCTTTGAGCGTGCTGCGCACCGGTGAGGGCGCGGTTTTGCCCAGCCCGCACAGCGACGTTTCAGCGATCGTCTCGGTCAGCTCCTCGAGCAGATCAAGGTCGGCGCGCTCGCCCTTGCCCGCGACAATGCGCTCTAAAATCTCCAGCATACGCTTGGTGCCCTCGCGACAGGGTACGCATTTACCGCAGGATTCGTTCTGGGTAAAGTTCATGAAGAAGCGCGCGACCTCGACCATGCAGGTGTCCTCGTCCATGACGACGAGGCCGCCGGAGCCGATCATCGCCCCGCGTTTTTGCAGCGAGTCGAAGTCGAGCGGAATATCGAGATCGGCAGTGATCAGACAGCCGCCTGAGGGGCCGCCGATTTGAACGGCCTTAAACTTTTTGCCGTTCTTAACGCCGCCGCCGATATCCATAATAATCTCGCGCAGCGTGGTACCCATCGGCACCTCAATGAGGCCGGTGTTGTTGACGTTGCCGGTCAGCGCGAAGGCCTTGGTGCCGGGGCTGTTCTCCGGCCCGATCGAGCGGTACCAGTCGGCGCCGTTTAAAATGATAAGCGGGACGTTTGCAAACGTCTCAACGTTGTTTAAAACGGTCGGCTTGCCGAACAGGCCCTGCTCGACGGTGCGCGGCGGCTTGACGCGCGGCATGCCGCGGTGCCCCTCGATTGAGGCGGTCAGCGCGCTGCCTTCGCCGCAGACAAAAGCGCCTGCGCCCCTGTTGATGTGAATATCAAACGAAAAGCCGCTGCCCAGAATATTCTGGCCCAAAAGCCCCCATTCGCGCGCCTTGGCGATGGCGATTTTAAGACGCTCAACCGCAAGCGGGTATTCGGCGCGGACGTAGACATAGCCCTCGTTTGCCCCGCTGGCGTAGCCCGCGATGAGCATGCCCTCAAGCATCTTGTGCGGATCGCCCTCCATAACGCTGCGGTCCATAAACGCGCCGGGGTCGCCTTCGTCGCCGTTGCAGACGACGTAATGCACCGGCTCCTTCTGGCGGCGCACCTGTTCCCACTTGCGCCCGGCCGGGAAGCCGCCGCCCCCGCGTCCCCGCAGGTTGGAGGCCGAGATGGTCTTACATACCGCCTCGGGCGTCATGTTAAACAGCACCTTTGAGACAGCCTCGTAGCCGCCTTTGGCGATGTATTCAAAAATATCCTCAGCATCAGTCTGGCCGCAGTTTGAGAGGACGTTTCGCGTCTGCTTTTTATAAAACGGAATCTCCGACTGACCCTGATAGGTCTTGCCGCCGATTTTATAAAGCAGCCGGTCGATGACCTCGTTGCCGAGAATCGATTTCTCGATGATCTCATCGCAGTCCTCAAGCTGAACCTTTATGTACAAAACGTCAAGCGGTTCAATTTTGAGCAGCGGGCCCATCTCGCAAAAGCCGTGACAGCCCGACCGCTTGAGGCCGATGTTCTCGCCGTGCGGCTCATGCCGCAGCTCGACACAGACGTCGATGCCCCGCTTTTCGCAGACCGATTTGATTCGGCTATAAATGTGCAGCGCGCCGCCCGCGACGCAGCCGGTGCCGCAGCAGACTAAAACCTGTTTTTTCTGCATGCCCAGCGACTGTTCCGCCCGATGGCGTAGCGCGTTCAATTCCGCGAGTGTGTTAAGCTTCGGCATAGGACGCGCCCTCCTTTTTGAGATCTGCCAGCAGCTCGAGCGCCTTTTCGGGCGTCATGGCTGGGTGAACCACGTCGTTTATCGTAATGACCGGAGAAAGCCCGCACGCCCCGAGACATGAGACGGTCTCAACAGTGAACATCAGGTCGTCGGTCGTCTGTTTTTTGCCCGAAAGGCCTAAATCGCCGCGGATGGCCTCTAAGATTGGAATAGACTTGCGCACATGGCAGGCTGTGCCGTCGCAGATGCGAATGATGTTCTTGCCCTTTGGCAGCAGTGAGAAATTCTCATAAAAGGTGGCGACGCTGTAGGTTTTGGCGATGCTGATATTCAGGCCTTTGGCGATCTGCTCAAGCGCGCGCTCGGGCAGATAGTTGTACAGGGACTGAACGTCCTGCATGATAGCGATGAGCGCGGACGCGCGGTATTCGTGGGCCGCCAGAATCTGCTCTACATCGGCTTTGAGTGCTGTGTGCTCCATTGCGGATCCTCCCGGTCGGTTATTTTGCATTAAAAGCTGCAAAGCTTTGCGGTTGTGGCGAGCAAAATGAATCCCATATTGCATGAACATTTTATATAAAAGTGGCTGCTTCGTCAATAGATTTTGTTAGAAAATTATCAAATTTGTTAAAAAATACTCAAACTAGCTGCCGCGTTGTCCGCCGTATTGAATTATTCGTCAAGACTTTAACAAGTTTTGTGCCGTGAGGCCTTCCCTCACCCCCGCATGCTTGCCGTCAAAACCGCGATAAAAGCCGGTTGAGACATGCGTACGGGGCTCATTCGGGTGGGTGTTCGTCACATGGCAGAGCATGGGTTTTGGTTGACAGCCTTTATAAATTATTATACAATCAACTAGAAAGGGAGGCACGATTATGGACGAGACTTTAAAGCTGCTGCTCAATAAAATGGATGAAATGAATACGGGCCTCCAAGAGTTAAAAACTGACGTGCGGGCGCTTAAAGCCGATGTATCGGAGCTAAAGACCGACGTATCGGAGCTAAAGGCCGACGTATCGGAACTCAAGACCGACGTATCGGAGCTAAAGACTGACGTATCGGAGCTAAAGACCGACATGGTGGAAGTTAAAACCGATATAAAGGAATTGAAGGCTGACGTTAGTCAGATAAAAGAAAAGGTCGACGTTCTATACGACTGGGTGGACGACGTCGATTTAAATGTAAAGCGCCTCCAAAACCCACAAACGGCATAAGATTAAGACCCCACAGCTCAGAGCTGTGGGGTTTAGTTTTATCTGCGGCTTAGGGTGTTTGTAGGCAGGAATACTTACACCAGAGGGAAATTTCATAAAATTTATATAAATCGACAATATTCAACAAAAATAGTTGTGTAAAAAGACATATTAAGAAAATCTGGAAATGGGCGATTTATATTAGTGAACGGGTAAAACCGCTCAAAAGCAGGTTTGGGACGCAGGGCCCGCGTTCCCGGACCGGCGCAATATAAAAACAGCAGGGCAATGGATTGCCCGGCTGAAAAAAATTATCATGGAGGAACTATCATGGTCGTACAACATAACATTATGGCGTTAAACGCCTACAACAGACTCTCTGCGAACAATGCTTCCGTTTCTAAGAACCTTGAGAAGCTCTCTTCGGGTTACAGAATCAACCGCGCGGGCGACGACGCCGCGGGTCTGGCCATCTCTGAAAAGATGCGCGCCCAGATCACCGGCCTTGAGCGCGCCAGCGACAACGCGCAGGACGGCATCTCGCTCGTTCAGACCGCTGAAGGCGCGTTGACTGAAGTGCACAGCATGCTCAACCGCATGGTCGAGCTGGCTACTCAGTCTGCAAACGGCACCTACGACAACAGCACCGACCGCGCCAACCTCCAGTCTGAGCTGGACGCGCTTAAGAGTGAGGTTGATCGTATTGCTTCCGAAACCAACTTCAACGGTATTAAGCTGCTCGACGGCTCGATGGGCGGCGGCACCTCCGGCGCTGAGAATGCCCATTTTGTTGTATCGGCACCTGCGGGTGTTACGGTCACTTTTGCTGCTGGCGCTGCTGATGCTTCAATATCGGGCGCATGGTCGGGCAATACGCTGACCATTACTGTAGGTACTGCGCATACTGGTGTTACTGACGAGGTCTTAGCAAATGTTCTGAAGAACACCAGCGGCGCACCTGATTCGGCTAAGGGACTCAACATTACCACCAAGAATGGCGCAACTGTAAGTGCGGCCAACGCGGGCGGTGCTGGTTCATTGGTTTCAGCGGAAGCTAAGTATGCTACTTTTACCGGCGATACCGCTGTCACAAATACCGATGGCAAGAGCACTAAGGTTGCGTTTACCTCTACCGTTGCCGGTAATCGGACCAATGCGATCACTGTTACTAATACCGCTGGAAATGCTGTTGGCGCGACGACAAGTGCGGCTGGTAATGTTGCGCTGAACCTTTCGGCTACCGGAACCTACAGCGCTGCCGACATCAACTCGCTGCTTGCTAAAGCTGGCGCGGATGCGACCGTTTCGTTCGAGGGCACACTGACCGGCGCAAACATTTTGGGTGGTCATACTGCTGTTGCCGGTGTCTATACCCTTGCCGACGGCGAGGGTCTTGCCAATGGCGGCGGCCTGAGCCTGCAGATCGGCGACACCGCTTCGCAGCGCATCAGCGTTAAGGTCAGCAACATGAGCTCCAGCTCGCTGGGTCTTGATGCGGTCAACATCGGCACCGAGAACAACGCCGTGAACTCGATTCAGGCGATCAAGGATGCCATCAACACCGTTTCTTCCACCCGTTCCGACCTCGGTGCGATTCAGAACCGCCTCGAGTACACCGTCAACAACCTGGCCACCACCACCGAGAACCTGACCTCTGCCGAGTCCCGTATCCGCGATACCGACATGGCGAAGGAAATGATGGCCTACACCAAGAACAACGTTCTGTCGCAGGCCGCTCAGGCGATGCTCGCGCAGGCCAACCAGCAGCCCCAGCAGGTTCTGCAGCTGCT
>JAEWBS010000058.1 GCA_023391005.1 Bacillota bacterium
AGCAATATCCGCCGATTCCGTGGATAAGCGATATTATAAACATCGGCGCGGCGACGACCAAGCGCGTCACCGTTATTACGCCGGTGCTGACCATTCTGCTTGTGGCGGCGCTGGTCGTGCTGATTAAATACACCAAGATCGGCATGGCGATGCGCGCCGTCTCGCGCGACTTTGAAACGGCGCGACTCATGGGCATCAAGATCAACAGCGTCATCAGCACGACCTTTATCATCGGCTCACTGCTGGCCGGTGTGGGCTCGCTGCTTTACTTTTCAAATTATACCGGCGTTGTACCCACGGCGGGCGCCATGCCGGGCCTAAAAGCGTTTGTCGCCGCGGTGTTCGGCGGCATCGGGTCGATTCCCGGCGCGGTCGTCGGCGCGTTCATCATCGGCATCTGCGAAAGTATGCTCAAGGGCGCCGGCTGGACCACCTTCTCGGACGCATTTACCTTTGCGCTGCTCATCGTCATTCTTGTGGCAAAGCCCACGGGACTGTTCGGTGAGAAGACGACCGATAAGGTTTAGGGGGCTGCCATGGATAAAAAAATCAAAAATGTCTATTCCCTGATCGCCGTGGCGGCGCTGTTTGTGTTTTTGTTTTTGCTTGAGCGCACGCTGCCCTCAACCTCGATGCTGTTCACGGTGCTCAAAAAAGGCGCGATTTATGCGCTTGTAGCCGTCTCGATGAACCTTCTCAACGGCTTTACCGGGCTGTTCTCGCTCGGGCAGGCGGGCTTTATGCTCATCGGCGCTTACGCCTACGCGATTTTTACAATTCCCCCGCAGTCGCGGGCGCAGGTTTATCAGTATTTTGACGGCGGCATTGTTCAATTTGCGTTGCCGGTGCCGGTGGCGCTCGTGCTCGCCGGTCTTGCGGCGGCGGTGTTCGCGTTTTTTATCGGCCTGCCGGTGCTGCGCTTAAAGGGCGACTATCTTGCCATTGCAACGCTGGGCTTTGCCGAAATTATCCGCGCCATCTTCCAGTGGGATAAGCTGGGGCCGCTCACAAACGGCTCGAATTTGCTGCGCAAATTCCCGACCTTTTCGTCGGTGCTGTTTCCGTTTGCGGTTTCGGGTATCTGCATCGCGCTGATTGTCCTGCTCATCAACTCCTCGTTCGGGCGGGCGTTTAAAGCCATCCGTGAGGATGAAATTGCGGCCGAGGCGATGGGCGTCAGCTTATTCCGGCACAAGATGCTGTCTTTTGTCATCAGCTCGTTCTTCGCGGGGGTCAGCGGCGCATTGCTGGCTATGTACCAGACGACGGTGCAGGCCTCGGCCTTTAAGTCGGCGATGACCTATGAGATTTTGCTGATTGTGGTGCTCGGCGGCATCGGCTCGATCACCGGCAGCTGTCTCTCATCCTTTTTGTTCATCGCGTGCAGCGAATGGTGGCTGCGCTTTCTCGACGCTGAGACGGTTATCAACGGCTTTCACATTCCCTTGCTGCGTTCCGGTTTTCGCAAGGTTGTGTTCTCGGTCATCATCATGATCGTCGTGCTGTTCTACCGTCAGGGCATTATGGGCGACCGCGAATTCTCGTGGGACGGCCTGATCGGCTTCTTTAAAAAGCCGTTTGCAAAAAAGGCGAAGGGCGGTGCGGCGCATGAGTGAGAACGTATTGCGTTTAGAAAATGTTACGATGCAGTTTGGCGGCGTCGTGGCGGTCAACGACCTGTCTATGGAGATTAACCGCGGCGAGATCGTCGCGCTCATAGGCCCCAACGGCGCGGGCAAAACCACCGCCTTTAACGTGATCACCGGCGTTTATACCCCCACGAACGGCGCGATTCACTTTAACGGCGAGCTGATTGTGTCCAATCATCCGCAAGGTCCGATGAAAAAGCTCTATCAGGGCGGCGACGCCGATAAATTTAATAAGGTGCTCGTCAAAACCCCCGACGCGATTACCAAGCTCGGCGTCGCGAGAACCTTTCAGAACATCCGGCTGTTCAAAAACCTCACGGTGTTTGAAAACGTGCTGATCGGGCGGCATCTGCGATCTAAGGCCGGGGCGTTGTCGGCCACACTGCGCCTAAACCGCGCCGAAGAGGCCGCTATGCGGCAAAGAACGTTTGAGCTGCTGAAAATTCTCGGCCTTGAGGATTTAAAGAATGAAAAGGCCAACAACCTGCCCTACGGTAAGCAGCGCCGTCTGGAGATTGCGCGCGCGCTCGCCACTGAGCCGGCGCTGCTGTTGCTTGATGAGCCTGCCGCCGGTATGAACCCGCAGGAAACCGAGGCGCTGACCGACTTTATCAAGCAGATCCGCGACGATTTCGGTCTGACGGTACTGATGATCGAGCACCACATGGATCTTGTCATGCGTATCTCCGACCGCATCTATGTGTTGGATTTCGGCAAAACCATCGCTTCGGGCACGCCGGGCGAGATTCAAAACAACAACCGCGTCATAGAAGCGTATCTGGGGGTGGCGGCCGATGATTAAGGTCAACGATTTACAGGTCAACTACGGCGGTATTGAGGCGGTGCGCGGCATTTCGTTTGAGGTGCCTGAGAAAAGCATTGTCACGCTGATCGGCGCGAACGGCGCGGGCAAAAGCACAACGCTGCGCGCCATTGCGGGTCTGGTGCCGATTAAGGGCGGTGAGATCCGATTCGGAGATCAAAAGATCAGCGGTCTGCCGACCGAGGCGATTGTCTCAAAGGGCGTCACGCTGGTACCCGAAGGCCGCCGCGTTTTTGCCGACCTCACGGTGCTTGAGAATATTAAAATTGGCGCTTATCTGCGGCATGACAAGCTCGACGACGACATCGCGTGGGTGTATGATCTGTTTCCGCGCCTCAAGGAACGCCACTGGCAGGCAGCGGGCACGCTTTCGGGTGGTGAGCAGCAGATGCTCGCGGTCGCCCGCGCGCTCATGAGCCGCCCCAAGGTGCTGATGATGGACGAACCCTCGTTGGGGCTCGCGCCCATCATCGTGCGCGGCATTTTTGACATCATCAAGGAGATTAACCGTCAGGGCATGACGATTTTGCTCATCGAGCAGAACGCCAACATGGCGCTGCACACGGCCGACTATGCCTATGTGCTCGAAACGGGGCGTATCACTATGTCGGGCGAGGGCAAAAAGCTGCTGGTGGATGAAGAGGTTAAAAAGGCCTATCTGGGCAGATAAAGCATTAAAATCAAGCCGCCCGCCGATCTTCACGATTGGCGGGCGGCCTTGTGTGTTGTAACCCAAGGGGGTCAAATTGCGGTCTGAACTTTTTTCCACTTGCGAATTTGGCCTCGGAAGGACTTAAACGGCGCAACGGTATTGATGTGCACCCATTTCCATACGGGCCAGTTGGCAGGTGTTGAGGCGGCCCATCTTCTGCCACCGGGGGCAAATAGCGCGTCGTCGGTAAAGCTCTCCAGCCATGCGGGCATTTCGGCGACAGCCGTCATAAATGCTTCTCGCAGTACTGATAACGGCTCGTCCCGGTGGTCGTCGTAAAAGCTTTGATACAGCGCGCCCAGCCGGTTCCATTTGTAGCCGGGGGCGGGGGTGACGACGGGCTTTCCCTGTTGTTCATCGCGGTCCCAGCCCCGCAGCAGATGCATCCATCCCAGTTGGTAGGCGAGCATTTCTTGCGGTGTGCGTTCAACGCCTTTTAAACGCAGGTTTTTGTCCGCCTCTGAGATGCCGTCAAATTCCGCAATAAACAGTGCGGCAGTCTTTTCAATTTCGTCTATTAAGGCCTTTTTATCGATATAAGTTTGCATAACGCACCCTATGCTTTCATCGTATGACTTTTCGACAGTTTGAATTATTGGTCAAATTTTATCAATAAGATTGACCAATAATTGAATTTGCGCCAAAATCAATCATAGCGCGCCAAACTTTTCAAACACCCACGCGGTCAGCTCGTTGAGCGAAGGATGAATGACCATCGAATCGTTAATAGGCGCATAAGTGCCGATATCAGGGCAAAGAATTCTCAGCGCGTCGAATTCCTTCGGACTGACGGCGCGGCACTGCTTCTGACACTGATAGCCTGCGTTCATCAGATAGACAAACGGCTGTACCAGCACCGAGGAATGCGGCCCGACGATATGCACGCCAAGAATTTTCTTATTCTCCCCGACGATCATTTTAACAAACCCGTTGTCGGCGTCGCGGTCGTGGTAGCCCATCGCGCGGCCGCTCACGACCTCGGAATAATGGTTTTTGGCGGTCTGATAAGTCAGGCCCTGCTGCTGTGCCTCCCGTTCGGTCATGCCGACATGCGACACCTGTGGATGGGTAAAGATGGTCCACGGTACGGTGTCGTAGCGTGCCTCGGTTTTTTCGCCGTCCGAAAAGAAGTTCTGAATTAGAATCTGCGCCTCATAATTGGCCTTGTGCCTGAATTGATATTTGCCGTTGATATCGCCAATCGCCCAGATATGCGGCTGCGAAGTTTCGAGATAGGCATTTGTGATAATCCAGCCGTTCTGATCGGTCTTAACACCGGCCTTTTCAAGCGCCAGGCTGTCGGCGTTGGAGCGCACACCGGCGGCAACGAGAATTTCTTCGCATGCCACAACGGTACGCTGACCGGTCACACGGTTCTCGACAGTCAGCTGCTTTTGGCCGTCACCTGCGGCGGCGGACAGAATATCGGTATCGTTGAGCATCGTGATACCGACATCGGCAAACTGCTGCTCGACAAACTGTGCCACGTCGGCCTCCTCCTTGTTGAGAATGCCGCTCGTGCGCGAGATCAGCGTCACCTGCGCGCCGAAGGCCGAAAAAATATGCGCGAACTCGCAGCCGATAGCACCGCTGCCGATGATGGCGAGACTCTTCCAGGGCGCTTTGGGAAACTGTGCGCCGAAAAAGCGCTCGGAGGTGACATAGCCCGCTTCGTCGAGCCCCGCGATAGTCGGCACGGCGCTTCTGGCCCCTGCCGCCAGCACAAATTTGTCGCCCGAGATGATCTCGTCCGGCTCGTCTGGGCGCGAAACGGCCATGCGGTTGGCGTCGATAAAGGCAGCGCTGCCCTTATAGACGGTTAAATTCGGCAGGCTATACAGATTTTCTTCAATCGTTTTGTTAAAATCAATTTGCTTCCACATTCTTCTTGAAACGGTGTCCCAGTCGAGCTGCACCGGGCCTGTCCGGATGCCAAACCGTTCGGCGGTTTGCGCTTCGCGGATAAAATCGGCGGGGTACACCAGCATCTTAGACGGAATACACCCCTTGGTCAGACAGGTGCCGCCAAACTTTGCTTTTTCTATAATCGCGCAGCGCAGCCCCTTGTTGAGCGCCGCCTCCATCACCATCAGACCCGCGCCGCTGCCCACAATGACAAGATCAAAATGTTTCAAAATAAATCCTCCTCCGGTTTATGGTCGTATCGGCGTCCATCCGCCGCAAAACAGCTTATTTCGCCGGAATTATACCTTTAATTTACCACAAAAATGGGGGAAATAAAAGTTGTAAAAAAATTTAGCGCCTATTTCGCGCGCAGTACGGTGCAAAACGGCGTGTAATTACTAAAGAATTGACAGTGCGCACGCCATGTGCTACAATAGCAACAAATCAGCACATGAATTGTCATGAATTATAACGGACTTTTTCTTTACCGCCGGGTAGGGAATTTTAAGTGCCAGACCTCCTGTCGCCAGGCCGCGAAAGATAGGAGGGGCTGGCGCTTTTATGTTTATATGGAGGTTTGGCATGAAAAACACCACGCATCTCAGGGAATTTGCAAAATACACGTCGCTCAACGTGCTCGGCATGGTTGGGCTGTCCTGCTATATTCTCGCCGATACTTTTTTTGTCGCGCGGGGTATGGGGGCCAACGGTCTGGCGGCGCTGAATCTCGCGATACCGGTTTTCAGCCTGATTCAGGGCACCGGGCTGATGCTCGGCATGGGGGGCGCGACTCAGTACGCGATTTTGAAAAGCCAGAACAACCATGCCAAGGCCAACCGCGCCTTTAATAACGCGGTGCGGATCGCGCTGTTTTGCGCCATCCTGCTTTTTGCCGCCGGTATATTTTTGTCGGGGACCATCACGGCAGCGCTGGGAGCCGACCATGCTGTTTTTGAGATGTGCCGGACCTATCTCAGAGTATTGCTGCTCTTCTCGCCGATGTTTATCGCAAACAACGTCGTCATGTGCTTTGTGCGAAACGACGGCGCGCCGCAGCTTGCCATGCTCGCGATGGTGGCGGGCAGCCTCTCGAACATTGTGCTCGATTATATTTTTATTTTTCCGTTGGGAATGGGTATCTTCGGTGCGGTGCTTGCGACCGGCTGCGCGCCGATTATCAGCCTTTTGCTGCTGTCGCGATTTTTCATCCAAGGTAAGAACGGCTTTCGCCCCGAAAGCGCCCGCCTGCATCCCCAGCTGGTCGGGAACATTTTGTCCTGCGGCGCGCCCTATTGCATCTCGGAGCTGGCCTCGGGCGTTGTGATGATTGTGTTTAACTTTCTCGCGATGCGTTTGAGCGGCAACATTGGCGTGGCGGCCTACGGGGTTATCGCGAACATTTCCATCGTGGTCATTTCAATCTTTACGGGGGTGGCGCAGGGCATTCAGCCGATCCTCAGCCGCTTGTATGGTGCCGGCGACCGAAAGGCGCTCGGCCTGACGCTGCGCTATGCGTTAACGGCGGTGGCGGTGCTGTCGGCGGGCGTCTACGCGCTCGTTTTCTTTGGCGCGGAGCCGATTGCGGCTGCCTTTAACAGCGCGCGCGACCCGCAGATGCAGCGCATTGCGACAGCGGGCCTTAAAATTTATTTTATATCCTGCGTTTTCGCGGGCTTTAACATCATTGTGTCAGCCTATTTTGCCGCGACAGAATATGCTCGACCCGCGTATTTTATCTCGCTGCTGCGCGGATTTATCATTGTGCTGCCGACGGTGTTTGTGCTGTCGACCCTCTTTGGCATGACCGGTGTCTGGTGTGCGCTGCCGGTGGCGGAAGCGGTCGTGTCGCTGATTGCGCTGGCCCTTTATTGCCGCAAGCACCCCCGTTAAAACGATGGGGCTACACGATACAATTGGCGGCGCAACGCTGTCAGGCGACAACGAAGCCGGGATGTTCCATAACATCCCGGCTACTTTGTTTACTTGATTTCCTGCTCGAGGTGATCAAATTCGGGGCTGCTGAAAAATTCCCCCAATGTCATATCCAGCCCGTCACAGATTTTTTTGATGGTGGCCACCTCGGGACTTTTGCTTTTTTCACCCAGAATGCTGTAAATGGTCGACCGGTCTATGCCGCAGAGATAGGAAAGACTGCTGGGATTGAGCTTTCTTTGAGCGCATAAAAACGATATTCGGTATGCGATCGCGTTTTTTAGAGTCACAAAATCCCCTCCTTTTTGTACAATATATCCAACTTTATTTTAGCAATGGCATTCAGTGCGATTGTGGGACTTGTCCCACAAGGGGAAATATGCTATTGTTGGATATATCCCACATAGAGGAGGTTTATGCATGAAAGAGAGAACCTGCTGCTTTACGGGTCACCGAAAGCTGCCGGTGAGTCAGCTTGGCCGCGTGGTTACCTGCCTGAACAGCGAGATTGAACAGCTGATTCAGTCGGGGGTGACGACGTTTTTGTCGGGCGGCGCGCTGGGCTTTGACCAGACGGCGGCGGCGCTGATCGCCTCTAAGAAGAAGCAGGGCTATGCCATCCGTCTTGAGCTGGCGCTGCCCTATCCCGATCAGGACCGGCTGTGGCCTCAAAACATTCAAAGCCAATACCGGCAACTGCTTGAGAGCGCCGACAGCGTTCATTACCTCTCGGAGCTGTACGCCTACGACTGCATCAGACAGCGCAACCGTTACCTTGTCGAGCACTCGGCTTTTTGTATCTGCGCCCTGCTGCGCAGCCCGAGTGGTACGGCCCAGACCGTTCATTACGCCGAGCAAAACGGTCTTTCGGTCATCAATGTGGCAGACCGAAGCGGCCGCGCCGACGAGGCCACGCTGCCGCGAGCCGCTGTGGGCGGCAAAACGCCGCGCCGCATACGCAAAACCCTCGTCCCGATGATTACGCTTTGAATAACCGGAGCGGCTAGGTGGGCGCGCTTGCGCTGGGCCGTCCGCGCTGAGATACGATGGCCCCGCACCAAGCTGTCGGCGTTTTAACCAGCACCTTATAGAACCCTAAAAACGGGATAAAACCGCGCGGCCCTCACACCTGAGTGGAGGCCGCGCGGTTTTTATTCGATCGGTTTTAGAGCAGCTTAAAATGTGAGCGGTCGAAGGTCAGCACCCCTTCGTCCCGAAGCTGGCCTAGCGCACTGGACATGGCGCTGCGGTCGACGCACAGATAATCGGCCAGCTGCTGACGGTTGAACGGGATGTCAAACGACGGGCCGCCAGCCGCCAGCGCCTGCTCTGAGAGGTATGAGAGCAGCTTTTCGCGCGTGCTGCGCTGCGAGATGTGCTCGATCTTGCCGGTTAGCATCGCGTTTTTAAAGGCCAACACCATAATCAAGTTTTGAATCAGCCGCGCGTGAAACACGCAGGCCGAGGGGCAGGAGGTGATGATGCGCCGCACGTCGAGAAACATAATCGCGCTGTTCTGTGTGGCCACGGCGTTGACCGGTATCGGCTGCGCGGGCACGCAGGCATAGCTTTCGCCGAACAGGCCGCTCTCGGGTATTTCGGAGAGGATGGTGCGGTTGCCCCAGAAATCCTCGCGCTGAATATGCACGCCGCCTGAGAGTACCAGCCCCAGCGACGAAACGCTGTCGCCGCTGTGAATAATGGTGTCGCCCTTTTTAAAATGGCGCACCGTGGCCGAAAGGCAGTTCAAGAGCGTTTCAAGCTCCTGCATATCAATGCCTGCAAATAGCCGTGATTTTTTGATTTGCGGCAAATAATTTTTCATAAAGCCTCGTTTCGTTGTTTATACAACATACTTGTTGCGCTCATTATATTATGATAAGGGCACAAAGTCAATCATCAACACCCATACTTTAAAAGGAGTTTTTAAATATGATCAGAAAAATTATTCGCATCGACGAAGATAAATGCAACGGCTGCGGCGCTTGTGCTGAAGCTTGCCACGAGGACGCCATCACGATGATCAACGGCAAGGCCAAGCTGTTGCATGACCACTATTGCGACGGGCTGGGCAACTGTCTGCCCGTCTGTCCCACCGGCGCCATCAGCTTTGAGGAGCGCGAGGCCGCCGCCTATGACGACGCGGCCGTCAAGGCCAATCAGGCCGCCAAAAAAGCGATGAACGGCGGCTTTGCGGGCTGCCCCGGTTCAAGAGCGCACGCTTTCACCCGCGAGCCCGCGCCGGCCGCGCCTGTCGGAGAGATTTTCTCGCAGCTGCGCCAGTGGCCGGTTCAGATCAAGCTGGCGGCTGTTAACGCCCCGTTTTTTAACGGCGCGAACCTGCTGATTGCCGCCGACTGCACCGCTTACGCCTACGGCGATTTTCACAGTCGCTTTATGCGCAACCGCGTGACGCTGATCGGCTGCCCCAAGCTCGACGAGGGCGACTACGCCGACAAACTGACCGAAATCATCCGTAACAACGACATTAAAAGCGTCACCGTCACCCGTATGGAGGTTCCCTGCTGCGGCGGCATTGAGAACGCGGTCAAGCGGGCGCTTCAGGCCAGCGGCAAGTTCATCCCGTGGCAGGTCGTCACAATTTCGACCGACGGCAGAATATTGGATTAATCGGCGCAAAATATAATAGGTGTGCCCAAATAAGGCGCCGCAAACACGGCGGCGCCTGGGCAACCAACTATAGGCCAAATCAACTGAAAATGGGTTTGTCTTGGCGGTTCGCAAGCAGGTTTGCTGATCTCTTTAAATGGAGAACGGCATCTTGCTTATACGCGGTTGAACCTACTATTAAATAGGTAGACATTCTTAAGGTTTAATCGCGATATCGGGTGCTTTGCCGCGCTCTTATTCGGGGTGGGCGTCGGCTTGCCCATGTCCGTCACCTTGCAAAGCACAAAATAGATGTGCTAATCTTGCCGCCAATTTCAAGTTGTTTGACTTAAGTACCGACTAAAGACACAGAAACCAACGACCTGCTTGGCCCCCTGTGGCGTTATTCACGCTGCCAAAGGTCAAACAGCCTTGTTGGCTATTGCGTTTTTAGTCCGTATTTAGTATAGAAGCTGTAGGGACAGCGCATAAACCTAAGGCGCGTCCGCGCCCTTTAAGCGGCCGCGTCCACAACAAAGGAGGAAAAACAATGAACACAAAAATGTTCTGCTTCCAGTGCGAGCAGACGGCGGGTGCGACCGGCTGCACCCAAAACGCGGGTGTGTGCGGCAAAAAGTTTGACACCGCCAACCTTCAGGACGAGCTGACCGGCGCGCTGATCGGACTTGCCCGCGCGGTGGGCGATCAAACGCCCGCGCACAACACCGACCGTCTCATGCTCGACGGACTGTTTACCACCATCACGAACGTGAGCTTCAACAACGACACGCTCGCGGTGTTGATTGACAAGATCCACGCTGAAAAGGCGCTGTATGACGCCGCTGCCGAGGATTATGACATGCGCGTCCTGTGGGACGACAATGAGGATGTCCGCTCGTTAAAGTCCCTGATCCTGTTCGGCCTGCGCGGCATGGCGGCTTACGCCCACCACGCGTTTGTTCTGGGCTATGAGGATGAGACGGTCAGCGGCTTTTTCTATGAAGCGATGGCCGCCATCGGATCCGAGCTTGACGTGCCGACGCTACTGCCGCTCGTCTTAAAGGTCGGTGAGGTCAACCTCAAGTGTATGGCGCTGCTCGACGCCGCCAACACCGGCTCCTACGGTACGCCGGTGCCCACCACCGTGCCGATGACGGTCGAAAAGGGCCCGTTCATCGTCGTATCGGGCCATGACCTGCTCGACCTTAAGCTGCTGCTGGACCAGACCGAGGGCAAGGGCATCAACATCTATACCCACGGCGAGATGCTGCCCGCGCACGGCTACCCCAAGCTGAAGAAATACCCGCATTTAAAGGGCAACTTCGGCACGGCGTGGCAGAGCCA
>JAEWBS010000136.1 GCA_023391005.1 Bacillota bacterium
TCTGTTACGGGTTCATTATGCAGATTATAATATCATTATATAACTTGTATACTAGAATTCAAGACAAGTTACAACAAAATTTAATCCGCTTCTTTTGTATACTTTGCTTGAAGCGGCTAACGATTAAACTTATGGGGGACTATACTGCATTAGATCGACGGTGTCTGCAATCATGCAGTTGCGCCGTTGGCATAACGGCGGATAAAAGTGTCCAGAGCGCGTCGGCGCCGGTCTCAATCTGTTCATTGGGCATCAGGTACGCGCGCGTGGGCGCGGCATACAAATAGATGCCCCGGTCGGTGCGGTAAACGGCGAACAACGCGTCCCACCGGTAGGCGGCCTGCTCCTTATCGGCGGTTACCGTCACGCCGTCGTTTTGGTTCAGCCGCAGCGTATAGACTTGTCGGGGTTTGGTCAGGCCCAGTTTTTTGATCTGCGCGCGCACCGACCGTTCAAAGCTAACAAAATAAACGGCAGGCAGCAGGACGCCCACACCCAGCAATACGCCGCCCAGCAGCGCGGCCTGCTCAACCCTGCCGGACTGAGAGAAGGCGATCAGCGAAAACAACAGCATAATGCCCGCGAAAATGGCGGGAGATTTCCACCGGCGCTGCCGGACAAAGGTATCAAATAAGGCAAAATGTTTAAAAATGGCGCTGTCTATTTTGACAGCAACAGTAAAATCAGTCTTTTTCATTAAAGTGGAACCTCTCTTTTTAATCGACTTTAAGTTTCATTATATGAATTGAATTTCCGCAAAAACGAGGGGTTTAAAGCTTGTTTGGTGCTTGAACAGGTTGTTTAGGATGTAATTGGACAAGCATCTGTAAAATTTAGTCAGAGATTTTAAAATGCAATTTTTAGTGCAGCGTAACAAAATTCTTCAAGATTTGTATCTATAATTACTACCATTGTACAATTAAAATTAAATTTGGCAAGAGATCAAGCATCAAAATAGCGTTTTACACAAAAATCCAAACTCTTTTTCTACTAGTATACTAGTAGACGAAACAGGAGCCCATATGCTACATTTAAAGCACACCCAAACTTGCGCTACAGTTCCAAACTTGAATAGGAGGAAAAAGTAATGAAAATGAAATTGGTATCCGCTCTGCTTGCGGCAACAATGATACTCAGTCTGGCGGCCTGTGGTGGCGGTTCCAAGCCTGCGTCCTCGGCGGCGCCTTCCACCCCCGGCGCACCTGCGAGCAGCACGGCGGGCGGCGTAGCCAACGACCCCAAGGTCACACTGACCTACGCGGAGGTTAACCCGCTTGATACGATTGTAGGCCAGACCGGCACTGCGTTTAAGCAGAAGGTCGAGGAGCTCTCGGGCGGTTCGATCACCATCGACATTCAGGCCAGCGGTGTGCTCGGTTCTGAAAACGACGTGCTTGACTCGATCCTCGGCGGCGGCGACACGATTGATATGTCCCGTATTTCGGCCTTTGCGCTCACGAGCTACGGCGTTAAGAAGTCGACGCTGCTGTCGATTCCCTACACCTTTGTCAACCGCCAGCATTTCTGGAACTTTGCCAACAGCGATCTGGCCCCCGAATTCCTCAACGAGCCGCAGGAGTTGGGCTTGGGCGTGCGCGGCATTTTCTACGGCGAAGAGGGCTTCCGCCATTTCTTCACCGTCAAGCCGATCACCGGCTTGAAAGACCTTGCCGGCATGAAGCTGCGCGTTTCTAACGACCCGATTATGAACGGCATGGTTAAAGGCCTTGGCGCCAGCCCCACCGTCGTTTCGTTCACCGAGCTTTATTCCGCGCTGCAGACCGGCGTTGTTGACGGCGCCGAGCAGCCGATTGCCAACTACAAGTCCAACGCCTTCCAGGAAGTTGCCCCCACGCTGATTCTCGACGGCCACACGCTGGGCGCCATTCAGGTTATCATCAGCGACAAGGCCTGGGGCAAGCTGACCAAGGCGCAGCAGGACGTTCTGATGGAAGCCGGCGCGTATGCGCAGGACTTTAACGCCAAGATGTCCGAGGAGAAGGAGCAGGCGGTTCTGGCCGAGCTCAAAGCGGCCGGTGTCAACGTCATTGATGTGACCGATAAGGCTGAGTGGGTCGAAGCCTGCAAGGATATCATCGAGAGCAGCACCGCCGATCAGGCTGAGCTGTACAAAAAGATTGTCGATATGAAATAAGCGATTGCCTTTCTTTAGTGGTTGAACGATTATTCGATGCCGGGCAAACCTTAAGTTCAACCGCATGCAAGCAAGATGACGTTATCAATCTGCGTGATACGTCAAACTGCTAAAAGTAAAACACAGAGAAAGAGGGCGCAGGGGACAAGCCCCTGTGCCCTTTCTATCCACCTATATAGGAGGAGGAGACCTTATGCCCGCAATTTTTAATACGCTCGACAAATTCAAGCCGTTCTACGATAAGGCCTATAACGGTGTCATGCTCGTCTGCAAGCTGCTCTTGATTTTAGACATTGCGATCACCACGATGTCGGTCACCGGCCGATATGTCTCGTTTATTCCCGACCCGTCCTGGAGCGAGGAGGTTGTTCTGACCTGCATGGTTTATATGGCGGTGCTCTCCGCGTCTCTGGCTATCCGCCGCGGCGCCCACATTCGGATGACCGCGCTTGATCCCTATATGCCCAAGAATCTGGTTAAAAGTCTGGACGTTCTCGCCGATGTGGCGGTTTTGATTCTGGCATTCATCATGATCACCGTCGGCTGGCGCTATGCCACCGGTATCGGTGCAAAGGGCACCTACGTGTCGATGCCGCAGGTGTCACGCTTCTGGATGTATTTCCCCATCCCGTTGGCGGGTGCCGCTATGCTCGTTTTTCAGCTTGAATCGCTCTATAACAATATCAAAAAATTTTTTGTGAAGGAGGACTAAAGGTATGAGCGTACAGGCTATGGCAATCCTCGTGCTGTTGTCCAGCTTTTTTATTATGATTCTGCTGCGTTTTCCAATCGCTTATGCCGTTGCCCTCTCTTCGGTTTTGTGCCTGCTGTCTCAGGGACTGAATCTGAGCACCGTCTGCCAGCATATGGTCAAGGGCATCAGCTCCTTTAGCCTGATGGCCGTCCCCTTCTTTATCACCATGGGCGTTTTGATGGGAACGGGCGGTATTTCTGAAAAGCTGATCGCGCTTGCGAACGCCTGCGTCGGCTGGATGCGCGGCGGTATGGCGATGGTAAACATCGTCGCGTCCTATTTCTTTGGCGGCATTTCAGGTTCGGCGGCTGCCGATACCGCCTCGATCGGCTCCATCATGATTCCGATGATGGTCGAGCAGGGCTATGACGACGACTTTTCCACGGCGGTTACCATCACCTCCTCCTGCGAGGGACTCTTGGTTCCGCCCAGCCACAACATGGTTATCTATGCCACCACAGCGGGCGGCGTCTCGGTGGGTAGCCTGTTTCTGGCCGGTTATCTGCCCGGCGCGCTGCTGGCATTAAGTCTGATGGTGGGTTCTTACATCATTTCGGTCAAACGTAACTACCCCAAGGGCGACCCGTTTAGCATGAAGGAGCTCATCCGTCAGATGGGAACCTCGTTCTGGGCGTTGGCCGCGGTGCTCATCGTCGTCGTCGGCGTGGTGGGCGGTATCTTTACCGCGACCGAGTCAGCCGCGATTGCCGTTATCTACAGCCTGATCGTCAGCGTGTTTATCTACAAGGGTCTGGATTGGAAGGGTGTCTGGCGCGCCTTGGGCGATTGCGTTGATACGCTCGCTATTGTGCTGATTCTGATCTCTACCTCGAGCGTGTTCGGCTACTGCCTGACCACGCTGCACGTGCCTGAGATGGCGGCCAGTGCCATTACGAGCCTGACCGATAACCCTATTATTCTCGCGCTGCTTATCAACCTGATTCTGCTGGTCCTCGGCTGCATCATGGATATGGCACCGATCATTCTGATCGCCACCCCCATTCTGCTGCCGCTGGCGCTGGATATTGGCATCAACCCTGTACAGTTTGGCATTATCATCGTGTTAAACTGCGGCATCGGCCTCTTGACCCCGCCTGTCGGCGCGGTGCTGTTCATCGGCTCCGCGGTCTCGAAGGTTCCGATGGAGCGCGTCGTCAAAGCGACGCTACCCTTTTATCTGTGCATGATCATCACGCTGCTGCTGGTCACCTTTATTCCGGCCATCAGCATGGTGCTGCCCAACCTGTTCAAGTAGTTGAAAGGAGAGAGATTTATGAAGATGACATTTCGCTGGTTTGGCTCTAACAGCGACAAGATTACGCTGCGCCAGATCAAGCAGATTCCCGGTACCTCGGGGCTGATGGGCCTTCTGGACAGGGCCGCCGGCGTGATCTGGACCGAGGAGGATATCAAGGCCTATATCGACGAGGTGCACGCCGCCGGGCTCGAGTGCGAGGTCATTGAGAGCGTCAACGTCCACGAGGATATCAAAATGGGTCTGCCGACCCGCGACCAATATATCGAGAATTACCGCATCACGATCCGCAATTTGGCCAAATACGGCGTCAAGGTGATTGTCTATAACTTTATGCCGGTTTTTGACTGGCTGCGCACCGACCTTGCGCACCCGATCGAAGAGGATGGCTCGAACAGCCTGTATTTTGACGAAAAAGAATTGGGCAACATGACGCCGCTTGAGATTGTGCGCCGCACCGCCGAAAACAGCAACGGCTTCTCGCTGCCCGGCTGGGAGCCCGAGCGCTTGGCCGAGCTTGAGACGACGCTCAAACGCTACGAAGGTCTGACACCCGATATGCTGCGTGAAAATTACAAGTATTTTCTTGACGGCGTCATCCCGACCTGCGAGGAATGCGGCGTCATCATGGCCTGCCACCCCGACGACCCGGCCTGGCCCATCTTCGGCCTGCCGCGCATCGCGCACAGTATGGCCGATTTTGACAAGATCGTTAAGCTGCACGACTCGCCGAGCAACACCGTCTGCCTGTGCACCGGATCATTAGGCTCCAACCCCGAAAACGATATTCCAGCGATCATCCGCCATTTTGGCGAGATGGGGCGCATCGGCTGCATGCATGTGCGCAACGTTAAATATCTGGGCCATCATCATTTCCGTGAGGCGAGCCACCTCTCCTCCGACGGCGATCTCGATATGTTCGCGATCATGAAGGCCATCTACGACACCTGCCCCAATACCTATGTGCGCCCCGACCACGGCCGCATGATCTGGGACGAAACCGGGCGGCCCGGCTACGGCCTGTATGACCGCGCGCTCGGCATCACTTATCTCAACGGCCTGTGGGAGGCCATTGACAAGATGTCCAAACAGTGAGGAGGCGATCTTGTGAAGCTGAGCTTTGAAGGTATCCAAAACCCCGCCCCGTGGGAGGCCGCCGGTGTGGCGCTGCCGCGCTTTGACTGGCGAAAAATGATTGATACCACCGAAAAAGCGCCGGTTTGGGTGCATTTTGGCGCAGGGAATATTTTCCGAGGCTTTATCGCCCGACTCCAGCAGTCGCTGCTCGAACAGGGCTTAAGTGAGACCGGCATTTTGGCGGCCGACACCTTTGATTACGACATCATCGACAAAATCTACGACCCGTTTGACGCCATGACGCTGATGGTCAGCCTAAAGCCGGACGGCGGCATGGAGAAAAGCGTCGTAGCCTCCATTGCCAAGGGCCTGCGGGCGGGCGGTGCGTACCCCGAGGACATGGCGCGGCTTAAAGACGCGTTTTGTGCGCCCTCGCTTCAGATGGTGAGCTTTACGATCACCGAAAAGGGTTATGCGCTGCACAATTTACAGGGGGAATTTTTCCCCTTTGTGGTGGAAGACTTTAAAAACGGGCCACAGCGCTGCGCTCACGCCATGAGCATTGTGACCGCCCTGCTGCTTGAGCGCTACAAGGCGGGTGCTGTGCCGCTCGCGGTTGTCAGTATGGACAACTGCTCGCACAACGGCGAAAAGCTGCGCAGCAGCGTGCTGACGGTGGCGCAAAAGTGGCATGAGAACGGCTTTGTCGACGACGGCTTTCTGGTCTGGGTTCAGGATGAGGGCAAGGTGTCCTTCCCCTGGACCATGATCGACAAGATCACCCCGCGTCCCGCTCCTGTGGTGGAGGAGGCGCTGGCCAAGGATGGCATTGAGGATATGACGCCGATTGTGACGTCGAAGAATACCTTTATTGCGCCGTTTGTTAACGCCGAGATCCCGCAGTATCTCGTGGTGGAGGATCAGTTCCCCAACGGGCGGCCGCCGCTTGAAAAGGCCGGCGTCTATATGGCCGACCGTCAGACCGTCAACGACACCGAGCGCATGAAGGTGACGACCTGCTTAAATCCGCTGCACACCGCGCTGGCCGTTTACGGTTGCTTGCTGGGTTATGACAGCATCGCCGCCGAGATGAAGGACCCCCAGCTCAAGGCGCTTGTCGAGCGTATCGGTTACGACGAAGGCATGCCGGTTGTTGTTGACCCCGGCATTCTGTCGCCCGAGGCGTTTATCCGCGAGGTCATCGAGCAGCGCTTGCCCAACCCCTTCATCCCCGACACGCCCCAGCGCATCGCCACCGACACGAGCCAGAAGGTTTCGATTCGCTTCGGCGAGACGATTAAGGCGTATGATCAGCGGCCCGACCTTGATGTGCAGCGCCTGACCTTTATTCCGCTGGCCATTGCGGGCTGGCTGCGCTATCTGTTGGCGGTCGACGATCAGGGCGCGACAATGGCTTGCAGCAGCGACCCGATGCTCACGCAGTTGCAGGCGCAGCTTGAGGGCGTTGCACTCGGCAACCCCGACAGCCTTGGCGATAAGCTGGGAACCATTCTATCAAACCCGGTCATATTTGGCGCCGATTTA
>JAEWBS010000138.1 GCA_023391005.1 Bacillota bacterium
TCGGACGGCTGCGCTGATCGCAGCGGGCGGCATGGATGCCCGCTGCGGCTCCGCCGTCCCTACTTTTTCTGCCGCCAGAAAAAGTAGGCAAAAAGACCGCCCAAGGGGAGAACCTTGTCTCAGGTTCCCCCCTTGGGAATCCCCTCTCCCAACGACTAAAGAGAGGGCGCTCACCGCCCCTCTCTTTAGAATCTCTCCCCGGATTAGAGGCCGAAGGTTGATCTGCTGCGGCGGCAACGAGCTTTAAGTTAGCTGTTGCTGTGGTTTTGCGCTCTCGGTAGGGCGGCGCTTGATTCGCGCCATACGGCGCGCCGCCGCTACACGGCAGGGGCCCGCAGGGCCCAATCAAGCGCCTCGACCTGTGGCTTTTTTGCGGCAACCCTAGGTATGTGAGGCTTGGCTTACAAACGTTGAGATTAAAAGGCGGTTTGCCTAGTGTGCTATATAAAGCCACTCCAGCACGGCGGCGCGATGGAAGCGCCGCCGTACTCCCTAGAGGCCGCACAGCTTAATTGGCGCGCATAATCACATAACAAGTCTGGATGCGCGCCCACTGACGTTAAATGGGACGGTAACGTCCTCACGTGGGACATACATTCACCAAGAACCGTATTTCTTTAAGCCCCCTCAGGGGATTTGGGGGTTCTGACCGCTCGCCTATATGGGCGCTCGCGGTCGAACGGCTGCGCTGATCGCAGCGGGCGGCATGAATGCCCGCTGCGGCTCCGCCGTTCCCCCTCGGTCCCCTGCGGGGGACAGGGGGTTGGGGGTGGGGGCCGTTCCTGCGCGCCAGCGCGATACAAACGTTGATATTTTATGACGATTGCCCTAGTGGTTTTGTCGCTAGCTTAATAATACCTTGAAAGGGAAAACAGCGCATGGTACAATAAATGATATATATGTTTCAATGAACGTTAACGCCGTTTTGTTCGTTATAATTAATATAACACGCCTAAATGTTCGTGTCAACGCTTTTTAAAATTATTTATTGAGGTGTTTACATGCTGTCTCAACGTATAAAGGAATGTAGAAAATTAAAGAACGCCACCCAAAAGGATGTTGCTCAGTTTCTGGGCATCAGTGAACGCGCTTATCAACATTATGAATTGTCCACGCGTGAACCGAATAATGAAACGTTAGTAAAGTTAGCGGACTATTTTGATGTAACAACTGATTATTTACTGGGCCGGTCAGATAATTGCCATTAGTGTACCGCGCCAACAGGAGAAACAGAATGCTCAATAAAAAAAGCAAGCGCCGCCTTGCGCTCGCGGCAATCGCGGTTTTATTCGCGCTGAATTTGGCGTTTGGCCCACTAAATGTCGCATGGCACAACCGCCAATTGAAGAAAGCACTCACGGCGGTTGACACACCCACCGTTTCTTTAAAAGCGATTGTGCCCTTTGCGTGGGACGCGGTCTACACCTTCGAGCCTTATCTTTCAAAGGCCGAAATGGCCGAAATCATCGGTTTTAAAAGCGGCGCGCTACGCGAGACGGTCAGCGAGGGCATGACGCAGCTGGTCTTCGTCAAGGGCAAATCGGTTGTCGCGAGCGTCTGCGGCTATCCCGACAATCTGGGCTACTCGGTATGGCTTGTCAACTGGGACGGCGCATCCGCCAAGCTGGCCTTTGCCGACGACGCGGTTTTCTCGGTCGAAAAAGATGACGGTATTGTTCGGTTGCGCCACATCCCGGGGAATGCATAGCGCACCTGTGCTTTGACGCATAAAAATAACCGCGCGGGGAGGGATAACAATCCCTCTTCGCGCGGTTTGCTATTGCGATTTATAAGCCCTTGGGCATTGTCAAATCGTCATCGGTCAGGCCGTCCTTGGCCAGCATGCTCTCAAGCACGCTGATATCGGACGAAATGTCGAGCACGTCGTTTTCAAACAGCAAATCAAGCTGGCGCTCAAAGCCCGATACGAGGTGGTCGAGAATATTCTCAATGTCGCGCATCGCGGACTGCAAATTCTCGCCGCGCACGCCCTGCTCCTCAAACTGCTCATAGGCGGTCAGAATTTTCAGCGTGGTCGGCAGATAGTAGCTCATAAAAGCGCCGATTTTGCGTTCCTTGGCCGGGTCGCGTTCGACCGCGTCTAAAATCAGCGCGGTGATCTCCTCAATGCGCCGAATCTTTTGGGAGACCGACGGGTTCTCGATACGGTCATTCACCGAGCGAATCTCCGCGAGAATGCCGCTGCGCGAATTGGGTGCCGCCGAGCCGCCATCGGGCTTGTCCTGCTTGGCTTCCTCCTCGGACAGGGCCGAATCCGCCGAGACGACCAGCAGCTTGCGGGCGTGGTCGATATAGCCGCCCGGGAACAGCCCCTTGTCGAGATAACGCTGGAGTTCTTTGACGAGCTGCGCATAGGGCATGCCGAGCGTCGCGGCCATGTCGGGCAGCTTCATAAGCTTGCGCGCGCCAATCACATTGCGAAAACGGATTTTTTTTGCCTCCTGCAAGGCAAAGCTGCGGGGGACCATCAAGAAGGAGCCGCCCGAGACAACGGTCATGGCCGAAATGCCAAACATCGTCGCGGCGCCCGAAAGCGCGCCCCCGCCAAGCAGATCGCTCAGCGCCAAAAACGAGAACAGGCTGCCGGTTGCAACCATGCCGATACCCAATACCGACAGCGCTGTATGCCACCACGGCTTGCCGCGCGCGGGCTGCTGCATGGCGGGCTTTTCCTCTGCGGCGTATCCGGGCACAGGTTGCCGGTCTGCGCGCGGCGGGGCAGTGGGCTGCCGTGGCGCGCCGCCAAGGGGCTGCGCCGGAGGCTGATAGGGCCGGTATTCGCCGTAGATTTTCCCGTTTTCCCCGCGCTTTGCGTGCCCGGGCGGAATACGCCGCTGCGGCCGCTTCGATTCGTTATAGGTCTTCCAGATCAGGTAGATAGCAATCGGCCACAGCCCGATCGAGAACAGCACCACAATGGCGATGATCCGCCCAACCGGCAGATCATCAGGCTTTTTAGGATTCGGTTCAATGGGGGAATAATAATTCATCATGCACCACGCCTCAATGTCAGTTCTAAATTATGCCTGCTCTCGCATACGAATAGTCGATTTAAACTGTTACTAGTATAGCATGTTTACAAAAATAAACAAACCGCAATATTTGTAATTGCGACAAAAATACCTTATAATAAGAGCATCTGCAAGGAGGCGTGACATGAGCATTTTTTATCCGCACGAGCGGCACCCGACGATTCTGGATATCTCTCCCAAAACCATCGCCGAAAGCGGCTTTCGCGGCGTGATTCTCGATGTGGACAACACGCTGACCACCCACGACAACCCCGTGCCGTCCGACGGTGTTCTGGCCTGGCTGCAAGCGGCGCGCGACGCGGGCTTAAAGCTCATCATTCTCTCGAATAATTCCGCCGCGCGGGTCAGCCTGTTCGCGGCGCTTTTAGGGCTTGATTTTGAATCCAACGGCAAAAAGCCGCTGCCCACCGGCTACCGGCGGGCGCTTACCCGGCTTGGGCTTTCAAATAAAGAGGCGGTCGCCATCGGCGACCAGATTTTTACCGACGTGCTCGGCGCGCGGCTGGCGGGCATCTATTGCATCTTCGTCAACCCGATTGAGCCGGAGCATACCCGATTTTTCAGATTCAAGCGCTGGCTTGAGCGCCCGATTCTCTCGGGCTTTGAAAGGAGAAGGCAACATCAATAATCGATTAAAAGCGCGTTTCGGCCCCGCCGGCAGCGCCGACAGCTTTGCCCAAATGGGCTATAAAAAAACCGAGCAGATGCCCGAATATCTGACCCAAATGGGCTTAAACGCCTTTGAGTACCAGTGTGGGCGCGGCGTGCGGGTCAACGCGGCCATGGCCGAAAAATTCGCGCGGCTGGCCCAAGAGGCCGACATCGCCGTTTCGGTGCACGCGCCCTATTACATCTCGCTCTCGTCGGTCGAGGAGGAGAAGCGGCGCAAGTCGGTCGACTACATTTTGCAGTCGGCCCGCGCGGTCAAGCTTTTGGGCGGCAGCCGCATCGTCGTGCACGCCGGCTCCTGCGCCAAAATCAGCAGGGAAGAAGCGCTAGCACTGGCGTGCGAGGCGATGGGCTGGGCGCTTGAGGCGCTCGACGCCGAGGGCCTCTCGGACGTGCGCATCTGCCCCGAGGTGATGGGGAAAATCAATCAGCTTGGCACCCTCGAGGAGGTTGTGGCGCTCTGCCAACTGGACGAGCGCATGTTGCCCTGCGTCGATTTCGGGCACTTAAACGCCCGTACCTTTGGCGGTTTAAAAAGCTTTGAGGATTATCGGCGCGTGTTTGACACGATTGAGAATGTGCTGGGCGTTGCGCGGCTAAAAGAGCTTCATGCGCATTTTTCCAAGATTGAATACACCGAAAACGGCGGCGAAAAGCGGCATCTCACCTTTGAGGATACCATTTTCGGGCCGGATTTCATGCCGTTGGCCGAGCTGATCGCGCAAAGGGGCTGCCACCCGACCATCATCTGCGAGTCGGCGGGCACGCAGGCCGAGGACGCCCAATGGATGCGCGCGCGGTATGAAGAAATACTAAAAAATGCTGACGCAGGGGAGCGATTATAATATGACCGAACAACGCATACAACGGCTCGCCTGCGCGCTGCCGCCCGAGGTCGACGCGGCGCTGATCGTGTCGGACGTCAACCGCCGGTATTATACCGGCATGGCCTCAAGCGCGGGAACGCTGCTCGTCACGCGCGGCGGGTCCGAGCTGGTCATCGACTTTCGCTACATCGAAAAGGCTAAGACCGTCGCGCAGGGCTGCAATGTCACGCTGCAACAGTCGCTGTTTAAACAGATACGCGCGTTTGCCGAAAGCTACGGCGTCAAAACGCTCGCGGTCGAGACGCAGCACATGACCGTCTCGGAATTCGAAGGCTGGAAAGAGGCGTTGCCCGGGGTGGCGCTGTGCTCGGGTAAGCTGCTCGATGACCTCATTCTGTCGCACCGCTCGGTCAAGTCGGCCGGGGAGTTGGAGCTGATGCGGCAAGCGCAGGCCGTCACCGACCGCGGCTTTTCGGAGATTTTAAATTTTATCCGCGTGGGCAGAACCGAGCGCGAAATTGCCAGCGAGCTTGAATATCTGATGCGCAAATTCGGCGGTGACGGTCTCGCGTTTGATACGATTGCCGTCTCGGGTCCTAACAGCTCGATGCCGCACGGCGTCCCGACCGAAAAGCCGCTCGCGCCGGGCGACTTTCTCACGCTTGACTTCGGCGCGAAAAAAGATGGCTACTGCTCCGATATGACCCGCACCGTGGCGGTCGGCCATGTCGACGACGAACAGAAAAAAGTTTACGAAACAGTGTTAAAAGCGCAGCAGAAGGCGTTTGAAGTCATAAAAGCCGGGGCAAGCTGTAGAATGGTGGATTTGACCGCGCGCAGCCTGATTGAGGACGCGGGCTACAAGGGCTGCTTCGGGCACGCGTTGGGGCATTCGCTCGGGCTGGAGATTCATGAGGAGCCGCGCTTCTCGCCACTTGCCGAAGGCTATGCGGCGGCAGGCAATGTTTTGAGCGTCGAGCCGGGCATCTACCTCGAGGGGCGCTTCGGCGTGCGCATTGAGGATGTGGTGGCCGTCACTGAGAACGGCTTTGAGAACCTTGCACACAGCCCTAAACAGCTCATTATTCTATAAAATTTTTAAGAACACCCTTCCGATGCTTGAAAAAAGTGTCTTTTTAGGCTATTATTAGTTACATATGCAAGAGAGTTATCTCAAGGAGGAGCAGCTATATGATTACAGCAGGTGAATTTAGAAACGGCGTGACCTTTGACGTCGACGGAAACGTGTTCCAGATTATCGAGTTCCAGCACGTCAAGCCGGGTAAGGGCGCCGCTTTTGTACGCACCAAGATCCGCAACGTTATTACGGGCTCGGTGCTCGACCGTACTTTTAACCCCAACGAGAAATTTCCGACCGCCTTTGTTGAGCGCAAGGATATGGAATACCTTTACAGCGACGGCGATCTTTATTATTTCATGGATTCTGAGACCTACGAGAACGTGCCGATCAATTCGGACAAGCTCGGAGATAGCTTTAAGTTCGTCAAGGAGAACGTGGTGTGCAAGGTGCTGTCCTATAAGGGCGTTATCTTCGGTGTCGAGCCGCCCACCTTCCTTGAGTTGCAGATCACGCAAACCGACCCGGGCTTTAAGGGCGACACCGCCACCAACGCTTCCAAGCCTGCTACCCTTGAAACCGGCGCTGAAATCCGCGTTCCGCTCTTTATCAACGAGGGCGACATGGTCCGCGTTGACACCCGCACCGGCGAATATCTCGAACGCGCCTAAAGCTTGATAATTTTAAATTGCGCCGCCCTGTGGGCGATGCGCGACTTAAAAAATGCTTGCGACATTTTAATAAATTAAATTTGAGGAGGATGACCGACATGACTGTTACCGAAAGAGTTGCCTATTTAAAGGGGCTTACCGAGGGACTTGATCTTGATACTTCCACCAAGGAAGGCAAACTGCTCACCGCGATTATCGACGTTCTTGACGATCTTGCGTTTGAAGTCAGCGACCTGCAGGAGGTTGTCGGCGAACTCGGCGAACAGATCGACATGATCGACGAAGACCTCGACGGACTCGAAGAGATTGTCTATGACGAAGAGGATTATGACGACGACGAGGATTGCGACTGCTGTGAGGATGGCGACCTGTATGAGATCGTCTGCCCGAGCTGTGGCGACAGCATCTACCTCGACGAAGACATGGTCGAAGAAGGCGAGATGGACTGCCCCAACTGTGGCGAGCATCTTGAGTTCGACTTTGACGAGGACGACGAAGAGGAAGAGACCGAGGGCGACGAATAAGTCGCGCGCCTTGTATCCTTTCTAAAGTAAAAGCAGCAAAGCGGCCTCTCGGTTTTGAGGGGCCGCTTTTTGCGCTTGGCCTAGACATGGTACGTTACCAAGATAAGTGACAATGCGGGATAGGGCGAGATTGAACAGGATATGTCCCCCAAAAAGGCCGATTTGTCAATCTGGATCACCTTGACTATATTTGTGAGGTATTGGAATGCTCTACTATTACGGACATCCTTGAGTATATTCCTAATGGGCGCCCCAAACCCTAAACGTCAAAGAGCAGGAGCTTTATTTTCGGCTTTTCTTTAAATTGCTTCAATATTTTTATTCATCATTAATAAAAATTTTGCGCGCTTACGGACATGCCCGACACCTTTAGTGTGGAATGGCGCATGTCACGCCGAAGGGGGGCAGCACAATGCAGAAGTTGCGCTTAAACAGGTCTTTGCTGCTCGATTTGCTATTCCCACCGCGCTGCGCGGTCTGCCATGATGTGACGCCGGTCGGCACGGCGCTCTGTCCCGTGTGCATGCAGCGGCTGCCCCAGACGTTTTTAGCCGCCAGTCGGTGCTCAATTTGCGGCAAGCCGGTTGACAGCTGCGTCTGCCGCGAGGGGCTGCCCTTCTGTTTTGCATACAGTGCGTCGGCTTTTCTCTACGAGCCGGATACTCATTATGTCATTAACTGCCTTAAAACCGAGCCCCAAAGTCCCGTGGCCGATCAAATAGCGGATTTGATGGCCGCAGCCCTTTTGGCATCAGACTTTGGCAATACCGGCATCTTTGACGCCGTAACTGAGGTGCCAATGAGTGCTGAGTCAGAGGCCCGGCGTGGACATAATCAGGCTAAAACGTTGGCGCAGAGGTTGGCGGTGCGGCTCAATACGCCCTATGTGCCATCCCCGCTTTGCTGTGACGAAAAGAAGCAGGCGCAGCACACGCTGTCCTATGCGCAGCGGTTTGAGAATGTGCAAAAGAGCTACCGGCGACAGGCGGGTGCAGCCTGCTCAGGACGCGTTCTGCTCATTGACGACGTGATGACCACCGGCGCGACGCTCGACCGCTGTGCGCAGCTTTTGCTGCAATGTGGTGCCAAGGAGATTTGCTGTCTAACGGCGGCGACCACGCCGCGCTGGGGCGATATGGCGACGTCTGACGCCGCGTGCTCCGATGGTTGAAGAACCCCGTAGTTCCAGCCGCATTGGTTGCCTTAGCCGGAGTAAATGCGCGTGCCAAGAGAAGCTGGTCGGGGGAGGGGCGTGTGTGGAAAACTACGGATTTCCACTGCAGATGAAGCGCGCAAGCGGACGGGACCTCGCCGCAGCGGTCCGCCAAATAAAAAAGCATCCGTCTCTAAAAACGGATGCTTTTAACTTTGAAATAATAGTGGGAAAAGCCTTTCGGCATTTGTACATAGCCGACAGAGCTAAACGGGGAATAGGCACATCGGATTGACTTGCATTATTGTTCCAATACGGAAATACTGCAAAGTCCGGACTTCATGACAAGTTTTCGAAGCAGCGGATGATACATAAACGGGGATTTGAAATATTTTAGCAAAAGCTTGATTCGGGTAGGCAAAGATTTTACCCTATACTGCCGGGCCGGATTAGCGCAGTCCGAATTAAGGATACTTGCAAGCGCATGCGCGCTGTTCAAGGCATAGCTAATGCCCTCCAGCGAAGAAGGACTGATGAAGCCGGCGGCTTCTCCGAGCAAAAACGCCCTATCTTTGCCCGCACAAAAACTTCTAAGCCCTCTGGGGATAGAGACGAGACAGGCTTCGGTTTTAACAGGGGCGCCGAAAACGAAGCCTTGCTCATGCAGTTTCTGTTTAAGCAATTCAAAACGCTGTTTTCCCGTTTTGATAGGGAAAGCGCCTCCCAAGATGAAAAAACCGCTTTTCGAGATGCTCCAGCAATAGGAATCGGTTATGTCCGGGTCAAAAACGCAGGAATAAAAAGGCGTTGTATGCTGCTCAGGAAACCACTGCTGTATGGAAAGGTACTGACGGATACCCCGATCTGGAAATAACATGCGCCTGACAATCGAATTAGAGCCGTCGGCCCCAATAATATGCTTTGCCGTAATCGTATTCTCTCTATGATCTTTAAAATAAGACACTTCATAGATCTCGCCTTGTTTTCGTATGGAGGTACAAACGGCATGCGCCTCAATGCGAACATGTTCCGGGATAAGCGAGACGAGCCACATGTCGAATTTGTGTCGGTCCAGATTGATATAAAATCGCTGGTAATACCGCAAAAGCATTTGCTTTGAATCAATGGTCTTCACAGCAAAAATCTGTGGGTCAACAAGCACCGCTTTGGGCAAAGTCAGATTGAATTTTGAAAGTGCTTTCTGCGCATCCACTGCCAGAAGTCCGCCGCAGGGCTTCTGGAACGCAGCGCTGTCAACGGCGCTTTTTTTGTCAATTGCGATGACTCTAAACCGTTTGTCTAGGAGCCGCGCTATTGTCGCTCCAGCAGGACCAAGCCCAATAATCGCGATGTCATACAAGCTAACACCTTCTCAGTCTTTCATTAGAATTAAAACAGTCGCACCTGACTCAGCGCGTTTATGCGTTTTGGGTAATTGGATCGAACTTTTATTGGTAAAGTCTTGTAGGGATCATTTGCGCCATCAAAAGATGGCAAGCCGCGATAAGTGGCTAGTCATTGCGCATCTTCTCCGAATATAATAGCTGTCTTGCGGCTTATTAATATAATATTATCAGAAAAAAGGCACGCCTTTCCTTTGCGGAAAGGCATGCCTTTTGGTGGACGCACACGGGCTCGAACCGTGGACCTCTTGCGTGTGAAGCAAGCGCTCTGACCAGCTGAGCTATGCCTCCGAAAGCTTTATTAGTATAACATATTTAAAAAATGCTGACAAGCCCCATAATAAAAAAAGTTACAATAATTTCAGTAAACTTTATGGCTTTTGTTGCGCGCAAGCGCATTTTCTGTTATCATAAATGTTTGCAGGCTATTGTAGCCGACCACTATAAAATCGTACTAAAAG
>JAEWBS010000010.1 GCA_023391005.1 Bacillota bacterium
AGTTGAACTCTACAAACAGGTAGTAACCTTCGTTCTCGTCATTGATCGGGTATGCAAGTCTGCGCTTGCCCCACTCTTCGACGTTGGTGATGGTTCCGTTTGCGCTGATCAGAGACTTGAACTTCTCCACCAGCGCAGCGATACCCTCTTCGCCGGACTGAACGCTGAAAATTGCAACAGTCTCATAATTCGCGGTAATCTTTGCCATTTTGTACACCTCCTTTTGGACATAAGGTCTTACGCGTCTGCGCAAGACAAGGATTCTGCTTTTTAGCTAAAGCATAACAGATAAAATATAACAGCATACAGCATGCTTGTCAACAAAAATTTTTAGAATATGCAAAATAACGACCCCTAGAATTTGGAGACAATGTCGGATAACAGCGCTTTTAGATCGTCTCTCAGCTCGTCTCGCGCTAGGCCTGCGGCCAGCGTGGCCTCGATAATGCCAAGCTTGTTACCCATGTCGTAGCGCGTGCCCGAATAGGCTTTCGCAGCCATACGGTCGCGGTGCGCCAGCACCTTCATCGCGTCGGTCAGCTGAATTTCACCACCGGCGCCCGGCTTGGTTGTCTCAAGCACCGGAAAAATCTCAGGCGTCAGCACGACGCGACCCAGAATCGCGTAGGATGAAAGTGCTTCGCCGGGTTTGGGCTTCTCGTTCATATCCGAGACGATCATATTCTGCGCCTCGTCATAAGAAAATTGAATTGAGCCATATTTGTGCATCTCTGACAAGGGGACTTCCTTTACGCCTAAAACGCAGCGCCCGGTTTGCTCATAAACAGCGCAAAGCTCGGCGGTGGCGGGCGTTTGCCCTAAAATGACGTCGTCGCCATACAGCACGACAAACGGGTCGCTGCCGACAAAGCTTTTGGCGCACAACACCGCATGGCCCAGACCCTTGGTCTCCTTCTGGCGGATATACTGGATGTTGGCAAGGCTCGCCGACTTTAAGCACTCGTCATAAAGCTCGGTTTTGCCGCCCTTGAGCAGCCGCTCCTCAAGCTCGGGCGCACGGTCAAAATGGTCTTCAATCGCGCCCTTGCCGCGCCCGGTGATAATCAAAATATCGGTAATACCGGCGGCGACGGCTTCCTCGACAATATATTGGATGGCGGGCTTGTCCACAATCGGCAGCATCTCCTTAGGGATGGCCTTCGACGCGGGCAGCACGCGGGTACCTAGTCCCGCGGCGGGAATAACAGCTTTAGTAATCTTCATGTCAGTGCCTCACTTTACTGCAATAATCAAATTCGTCGACAGATCAAACCGGGCTGATCTGGATAAAGTTCATCAAAACACTGTAAGCGGCAAAAAATCCAAAGCCAATTAGAACAACGATCAGGCGATTGGGCCGACCGTAGTGGTACAGGCCGTTGTAATATTCGGGAGATCTCTCCGGGACATCGAACGCCTCTCTACAGCGTTGAATGTCTTTTAGGACACTCTGAAGGTAGAGCTTGTTTGCAAAAATCGCACACCAAACGCGCAAGAAAAAGCTCATGGTATTAAGGACCGTCATAAAGGGCGCCGTTTGAGCGGCCATCTGAGAATTATATGCGATGACGACGCCCATCATTTCAATGGTAGCGTCGGTGGGGCCAAAATAGGTGAGCAGTCCGGGAATCATCGATACAATATAAAAGCCCAGCAGCGCAAGTCCGACTTTATACATTTTGCGATAGAAGAAATAAAAAAAGCCGAAAATCAAGGCGCTCCAGTTCCAGCTCATATTGTACTGGGTACGCAAAATAAGCTTGAATTGACGAAGAAAATAGTAAGAGCTGCTGCCGGTGTAGGCCGACAGCTCTCGAGATGAAACACCGTTGATATCCCAATGCTCAAAAGCGTCGTTACCGGCATAATTAAAGCCCGAGTCCGGCTGTCTGCCGTAGCTCTGCGTGTTTTGGTTATATTGGCCATAGGCGCCTGAAGCGTTTTGGGTTGAACCGGCGTTTTCAAGCGGAGAGCCGCACATCTGGCAATAGCGGCCGTGCGGTGGGTTTGCCGCGTTGCAGTTTGGACAGATGGCCGGTTGGGCGTGCCGGTCTTCGCTGCCGGCGTCGGGCTTTTGCGCTTGCCAGACAAATTTGTCGCTGTGCTGATCGCGCAGCGCACAGTGGCCCTGCGTTTCATAACAGCTTCGGTGCTGCGGCGCGCCGCAGTCTGGGCAGACAACAATATCGTCGTTATCGGTAAAAGGTTTTTTGCAGCTTTCGCATAAAAGGCCGGTGTATCGACTCAAATTAAGAACCCTCCATTCGGGATAAAGCAGTCGGGGCGGAAAGTATTCGCACGCGACTACATTTTTACTTTAATGCTCATAATTCTAAAAGCACCGTCTAACGGCGATGCGTGGATTAAAAATATCTGCGATATTCTTAATAATTCCATTATAGCGTGGGGGCGGTGAAATCACAATTGATAATTTGTGAATAAACCTAATAGTCGACTATAATAAGCGCTTCACTTTTCCGCCCTTTACAACAATCGCTTTTTTCCGTATAATAACAACGATATTGAATAAAGGATGGATCACATCATGCTTCAGCTCGAAGAAATACGATTGGCACTTTTGGCCCGAAAGCCTGAGCTTTTGGATTTAGCCGAGGCGATAAACTACAAGGGACTGGGCGTTCAGGTGGCCGAGCTGGAAATGAAGGCGGCTGAACCGGGCTTCTGGGACGATCTTGACAATTCCCAGCAGGTGCTCTCTCGCACCAAGCAGCTCAAAAACCGCATCGAGGAATATGATGCGCTCGCCACCAAATATGACGACGCCATGACGCTGATCGAGCTGGCGCAGGAAGAGGAGGACGCGAGCGTCCTCGGAGAAATAGAAGGGCTTAGAAACAGCTTTTTTATCAAACTCGACGAGATGAAGCTCTCGACGCTTTTGATCGGCGACTATGACGACAAGAATGCGATTATGACCTTCCATGCGGGGGCGGGCGGCACCGAGGCGCAGGACTGGGCGCAGATGCTTTACCGCATGTACACCCGTTGGGCAGAACGGCACGGCTTTTCTTATAAAATCATCGACTATCTCGACGGCGACGAGGCTGGGCTCAAAAGCGCCAGCATCATCATCGAGGGGCTCAATGCCTATGGTTATCTGAAATCGGAGAGCGGCGTGCACCGGCTGGTGCGCATCTCGCCGTTCGATTCCTCGGGCAGGCGGCACACCTCGTTTGCGTCGCTCGAGGTCATTCCCGAAATCGACGATACAATCGAAATCGAAATTCGCCCGGAGGATCTGAAAATGGATGTTTACCGCGCCAGCGGCGCGGGCGGCCAGCACGTCAACAAGACCTCCTCGGCTGTTCGTATCACCCATATTCCCACCGGAATAGTTGTCGCCTGCCAGAACGAGCGCAGCCAGTTTCAAAACCGCGACATGGCGATGAAGATGCTCAGGTCCAAGTTGGTGGAGATTAAGGAGCGCGAACATTTCGAACGCATTGAGGATATTAAGGGCGTCCAGAAAGAAATTACCTGGGGCAGCCAGATACGCTCTTACGTGTTCATGCCCTATACGCTAGCGAAGGACCACCGCACGGGGTTTGAGTCGGGCAATATCAACGCCGTCATGGATGGGGATCTCGACGGCTTTATCAACGCCTATCTGAAGGCCGCCAGCCTCGGCACGCTCGAGCAGCAGGCTTAGACCTCGCGCGGGCTATTACCGGGTTTTAGTAAGAGGGGGATCATGCGATGAATCTCGTTATCAGGGCCTATGAAAAAAATGATATTGTACAAGCCATTGACATCTGGAATGAGATTGTTGAGGATGGCATTGCGTTTCCGCAAACCGACTTTTTGACCGAGCCCAGCGGGGATGCCTTCTTTTCAGAGCAATCCTTCACCGCTGTTGCCTATGACACAGACAGTCACAAGGTTGTCGGGCTATATATTCTTCATCCGAACAACGTTGGCCGGTGCGGGCACATCTGTAACACCAGCTATGCGGTCAAGAAGGGATTGCGCGGCCATCATATCGGTGAAAAGCTCGTGTGCCACAGTATAGCCAAGGCTAAGGAGTTGGGCTTTAAAATTTTGCAGTTTAATGCGGTCGTGAAGTCGAATGAATATGCGCTGCGTCTCTATAAAAAGCTTGGATTCACGCAATTGGGCGTCATCCCGCAGGGGTTTTTGATGAAGGATGGCAGCTACGAAGATATTATTCCGCACTATTATACCCTATAGACTGTAAGTTCACATTTTTAATAAGCCGACAGCGCCGTCTCAACACGTAAGACGGCGCTGTTTGATATAGCGGATTTAAATCGACCGACTGGGGCCGCGATGGCCTTGCCGTCAGGTGTTCTTATTAATCGCCTTTTGATAAAGTTCAAGCATATATTTTGCGATGCTGTCGCTGCTGCGCTCTCGCACCGACTCCCGCACCGAAGCGCTCAGCGCGTTATGCTGATCAGGGGTCAGGTCATGCAGCTTTTTCATAATTTGGCCGAATTCCTCAGGTGTTTCAAATAAAAAGCCGTTTACCCCTACCTTGATCTGGTCAATATTGTCGGGGTCGAGCCGTTGCACAACCGGCAGACCCGAGGCTTGCGCTTCAAGCATCGAGATGGAGTACATCTCGGACAGCGAGGCGGTCGCATAGGCATTGCAGCAGGCATAATAGGGCGGAATATCCTCGTGGGCCACCGCGCCCGTAAAAATGACGTGATCCTTGATGCCAAGGCTAGCAGCCAGCGCCTCCAATTCCTCGCGCGCGGGGCCGTTGCCGATAATCATCAGGTAAGAATTGCTTTCGGGGTCGATCTGCTCCTTCCAAAGCCGGATCAGATTGTCGACGCCCTTTTCCTTGCCGATACGCCCGCAGAAGCAGGCGACAAACGCGTCGTCGGGTATCGAAAAGCGTTGTCTGATCTCGGCGCGCTGCGCAGGCGTTGTAGCGTCCTCGGTGTAGTTTTCAAGCTCGACCGAGTTGGGGATGACATAGACCTTGCGGTGAACACCGGCGTTTGCAAGGTAATCGACACATTTTTTTGAGGGGCCGGTGACGATGTCGGCGCGGCGGGAGATAAAACGAATATAGTTGTGCGAGATGCGCCGCGCCATATCGGTTAAGGGCCAGGGCGCAATATAATAAAGGTAGTCGTCATACATGGTATGAAGCGTATACACCAGTGGCACGCCCAGCGCCCGCGCGGCGCGTATACCGGCCAGACCGATGCCGAATTCTTGCTGGATGTGAACGATATCAGGGTCAAATTCCCTTATTTTCTTTCCAAGGGTCAGGCTCAAGGGGCTTGAAATTCCATAGCCGTAAATTTTTTTGACCTCGAGCGCGGGGCAGCGCAGCACGCCGTCTTTAATGACATGTTCGCGCACATTTTTGTCGGCGGTTACAATCAGCACCTCGTGCCCGTTATGAATCAGGCCCTCGCGCAGAATTTTGACATGTGTCACGACGCCGTTGAGATAGGGGAGATAGGTCTCCACAAAAATTGCGATTCTCACAACGTTTCCTCCGAATATTTTTTCTGCCGTACTGCGGCGCTGTTCTATTTAAGACGCAACGTGCCGCAAAAGCGGCGCAACGCCCTTTAGGAACAAAACCGCTGTTTGACGGCTGCTGCTAGAGTGCAATGCGTGTGCAGCATGCCCAATATAACATCCTGCAGCCAACCGATTGCCCACGCCTGTTTTCGGCGGGCGGTGGCATGTGTATGGCAGCCGTTTCGCGGCTATTATACCATTAAGCCGCTAAAAAGGAAACAACAAAAGATTTTTTGAAGTGTTCGTTTGAAAAATAGCAAATATTCTTGTATAATAAGCCCATAGTATAAAAAGGTAAAGGTGCTGATAAGCATGTCAACGAAGTTTCATATTACGCTCTCCAAGCTGATCGACGAATTCAAGCTGGAAACGATTTATCTGCCCACGCCTGCCGACCAGATTAATATCACAAGCTCCGAGGTCAATCGGCCCGGTCTTCAAATGGCGGGCTATTTTGAGGTGTTTGACAGCAACAGGATTCAGATTTTGGGCAAAACCGAGATGAGCTATCTGCACACACTCGAAAAAGCGGTGGCAGCCCAGCGTCTTGAGCATCTTTTTTCTCTCAAGCCGCCTGTGGTCATCATCACCCGCAGCCTTGAGACCTGCCCGTCGCTCGTCGACGCGGCCAGACATGCGCAGATTCCGTTGCTGCGCACCGATGAGAACACCTGTTCGTTTATGTCCTCGCTGATTTCGCAGCTCAATGTCGACCTTGCCCCACGCATCACCCGGCACGGCGTACTCATGGAGCTGTTTGGCGACGGCGTGCTGATTTTGGGCGAAAGCGGCGTCGGCAAGAGCGAGGTGGCGGTTGAATTGATTGTGCGCGGGCACCGTCTGGTGGCGGACGACGCGGTTGAGATCCGCAAGGTTTCAGGCAAGGCGCTTGTGGGCACCTCGCCGGACAATATTCGGCATTTTATGGAGTTGCGCGGCATAGGTGTTATTAACGCGCAGCGCATGTTCGGCATGCGTGCCGTGAAGATCACCGAGAAAATTTTGCTCATTGTGCAGCTTGAACCCTGGAGCGACGAGACGACCTACGACCGTCTGGGCTTTGAAAATCAGGTTATGGAAATTTTGGGCATCAAAATTCCGTGCGTAACCATTCCGGTTAAGCCGGGACGGAATCTCGCGGTGATCATCGAGGCGGCCACAATGAACCTACGGCTTAAAAAGCTCGGCTACAGCGCGCCGCACGACCTGATGCGCGGCCTTGGCATGCCGGAGGATGAGCTGCCGCCTGTCGAGAAGATTGCGGTGAACAGCTATTGGCAGTAACGCTTATTACAGCGGTTTGACTTATCGCCCGTATTGATAACGCCCTCTTGCTTGCATGCGGTTGAAGGGTTATCTGGCATCTAAATAATAAGTTCAACCGCTATTAGGAGGAAACCCATGTCGCAGACAGACAGCCTGAAGGTACAGCTTCAGCAATCGGGATGCTCGGTGCTGTGCGAGGAGCCGATGAGCCGGCATACGTCCTTTCACATCGGCGGGCCGGCTGAGCTTTTTATCATTCCCGCAAGCGAGGCGCAGGCGGCGCGGGCGGCTTCTCTTTGCCGGGCGCTGGATATCCCGGTGTATATTGTAGGCAACGGCTCAAATCTGTTGGTGCCTGATGAGGGTATGCGCGGAGCGGTTATCGCCTTTTCTCAGCCGATGGGCGGCATTGTCCGCACGGGGAACATGATTTCAGCCCAAGCGGGCGCGACGCTCTCGCAGCTTTGCCGTTTTGCGCAACAGCAGGGCCTTGCCGGTCTGGAATTTGCCTACGGCATTCCGGGCAGCGTGGGCGGCGCCGTCTATATGAACGCGGGCGCGTACGGCGGCGAGATGAAGGACGTGGTTGCTTCGGCCCGTGTGCTGGAGCCGACCGGCGGCTTTTCCACCGTACCTGCGGCACAGGCGGGGTTTGCCTACCGCACCAGCCGCTTTCAGACGCAGGGGCAGATTATCTGCGCGGCCGATTTTGCGCTGACCACCGACGCACCCGAGGCGATTGACGCGCGCATGAAGGATATTCTTGCCCGCCGAACCGCTAAACAGCCGCTGGAATTCCCAAGTGCGGGCAGCGCCTTTAAACGCCCTCCAAGCGGCTATGCCGCTGCGCTGATTGAAGAGAGTGGCTTAAAAGGCTTTTCGGTCGGCGGCGCGCAGGTCAGCGTTAAGCATGCGGGGTTTGTCATCAACACCGGAAACGCCACCTGCCGGGATGTGCTGGCGCTTTTGGAGGCGGTTAAAGACGCGGTTCACCGGTGCACCGGCGTGCTGCTTGAGCCTGAAATTAAATACCTTGGCAAAAAAGAGGATGCTTAAAATGGATTTTTTGATCGTCACCGGCCTTTCCGGCGCGGGAAAATCGCAGGCCGTTCACGCTTTGGAGGATATCGGCTATTTTTGCATCGACAATATCCCAGTCGAGCTTTTAGAGCAGTTTATCACGTTGTGCCAGACCTCGGCCCGTCATAATAAATATGCCGTTGTCGTCGATATCCGCAGCTGCTGTTACTTTAACGATTTTACTGAAACAAAGAAAAAATTTACCGATAGAGGCTACAAGGTGCGTACCCTCTATCTTGATGCCGCCGACGAGGTGCTGATCCGCCGTTTTAAAGAAACGCGACGCAAACATCCGCTGATGGACGATTCGATTAATATCTTGCAGGAGGCCATTATGCTTGAGCGCAGAGCCATGAGCCCTCTGCGCGAATGTGCCGATTATCTGGTCGATACGTCGACGCTTTCCACTTCGCAGCTCAAGGAGCGTATTGTGTCGCTGTTCTTTACAAAAAGCATCAACGCCATGGCTATCACGGTTATGTCGTTTGGGTTTAAATACGGCGTCCCGGCGGACGCCGATATTGTGCTGGATGTGCGTTGCCTGCCAAACCCGCATTATATAGAAGAATTGCGTCCGCTGACCGGCTGTGACGAGCGGGTCAGCGGCTATGTTTTCAGCTTTGAGGAATCGAGGGGCTTGCTTGCCCATTATGACGCCATGGTCGACTATTCGCTGCCGCTTTATGCGCGAGAGGGCAAGAGCAGCCTCGTGATTGCGTTCGGCTGCACCGGCGGACGCCACCGTTCGGTTTCGTTCGCCGAAAGGCTCGGCAAACGGCTGATGGAAAGCCGCGACTCGGTGTTGATTCTGCACCGTGATTACAAACGTTGACGAGGTGACGCAGCTTTGTCGTATGCAGCGCGTGTCAAAGAAGAAATCTATCTTTCTAGGCCGTCAAAAAGCCCGTACTACCGGGCGTTTTGCTACGGCCTGCTTTTGATGGGCAAAAATTTTAACAGCCGGAGCGTTTCGATCGCCACCGAGCATCTAACCGTCTCGAAGCTCTACGGGTTTGCCATCCGGGACGCTATCGACGTGCGCGCCGCCTTTTCGGAGCAAAAGGCCCCACGCGGCGCGCTGCTTTACACCGTGGAGTTGCGCCGTGCCGAGGACATCGGGCGGTTGTTGCACACCTTTGAGCACGACGAGGAGCGTTTTAACCACGAACTGATGTCAGAGACGCATTTTCCGATGTTCTTGAGCGGGGCATTCATGGCCTGTGGCACCGTCAGCGAGCCGGTCAAGGGTTACCACCTCGAGCTGACGCCGCCCGACGACGCATTAGCGGACATGCTGTTTGAGCGGCTGTCAACCGCGGGTTATCCGCCAAAATCCACGCTGCGCCGGGGGCAGACGGTGCTGTATTTTAAAGAAAGCGAGCAGATTGAAGATTTGCTGACCATGATGGGCGCGACTCGATGCTCACTCGAGCTGATGGAGACAAAGATTTACAAGGATCTGCGCAACCGTGCCAACAGGGCGGCCAACTGCGACGCGGCCAATGCCGGAAAGCTGTTTAAGGCCGCCGAAAAGCAGCTATCGGATATTCGGCTTTTGCGCGAACATAATCTGCTTGAGACGCTGTCACCGCAGACCGTCGCGGTGGCCCGCCTTCGGGAGGAAAATACCGAGGCGTCGCTTTCCGAGCTCTCAAAGCTTTCGGGGCTGTCCCGCTCGGGCATCAACCACCGCTTTGGCCAGATCGCACAGGCCGCACAACAGCTGCGTGAGACAGGGGAGGCGATTTGATGGATCGTTTTGCCCATTTGCATCTGCACACCGAATTTAGTTTGCTCGACGGGGCCTGCCGCATCGACCGGGTGTTGGCGCATGCCAAAAGCATCGGGCAGACCGCCATGGCCATCACCGATCACGGCGTCATGTACGGCGTTATTGATTTTTATAAGCGGGCAAAGGCGGTCGGCATCAAGCCGATTATCGGTTGCGAGGTTTATGTCGCGCCGCGCGGCATGCAGGACAAGGTGCACCGTATTGACTCCTCGCCCTATCATTTAGTGCTGCTTTGCAAGAATATGACCGGCTATCAGAACCTGATTTCGCTCGTGTCCCATGGCTGTATCGAGGGGTTTTACACCAAGCCGCGCGTCGATATGGCGCTGCTGGCGCAGAAGTCCGAGGGGCTGATTGCGCTCTCGGCCTGCCTGTCCGGGCAGATACCCCGGCTGCTGATGGCGGGGGACTACGACGGCGCTAAGCAGGCGGCTGAGAAACATATTGACATTTTCGGGCGGGAGAATTATTACATTGAGGTGCAGAACCACGGCATTGCCGAGCAGCAGCACATTCTGCCGCTGCTGCGCCGTCTGGCGACCGATCTGGGGGTTGGCATTGTCGCGACCAACGACGCGCATTACATCCGCCGTGAGGACAGCCGCATGCAGCACGTGCTGACCTGCATCCAGACCAATACGACGGTCGAAAACTCGAGTATGGAGTTTGCGACCGACGAGTTTTTCGTCAAGACCCGCGACGAGATGCTAAAAGCACTACCCGGCTTTGAGGATGCGCTCGATACGACGCTTGAAATTGCCGAGCGCTGTAACCTTAATTTCACCTTCGGGGAGCTAAAGCTTCCGAGCTTTACAGCGCCCGAAGGGCGGGAGAATCACGAATATTTCCGCTCCAGCTGCTACGAGGGGCTGCGCCGCCACTACGGCGAGCATCCCGCGCAAGAGATTTCCGACCGTCTCGAATATGAGCTCTCGGTGATCGAAAAGATGGGGTATGTCGACTATTACCTCATCGTGCATGACTTTATCGCTTACGCCAAGTCGCAGGGCATTTCGGTCGGCCCGGGCAGAGGCTCGGGTGCGGGCAGCTTAGCCGCCTACTGCATCGGCATCACCGGCATCGACCCGATGAAATACCATCTGATCTTTGAGCGATTTTTAAACCCTGAGCGCATCAGCATGCCCGACTTCGATATCGATTTTTGTTATGTTCGCCGTCCCGAGGTCATAGAATATGTCGTCCGGCGCTACGGGGCGGATCACGTCGCGCAGATTATCACGTTTGGAACGATGGCGGCACGTGCCGCGATTCGGGATAGTGGCCGGGCATTGGGCATGAGCTATCAGCAGGTGGACGCTGTCGCCAAGCTCGTGCCCGCTGAATTAGGGATTACACTTTCTAAGGCACTGACCTCCTCAAGGGATTTTAAGCGCCTCTATGACGAGGACTCGGCCGCGCACGATCTGATCGATGTCGCGATGAGCCTCGAGGGTATGCCGCGCCACGCCTCAACCCACGCAGCGGGCGTCGTGATATCGAAGGAACCTGTGGAAAGGTATGTCCCTTTACAGAGTGGCGAAGATGCGATTGTGACGCAGTTTCCGATGGGTACGCTCGAGGAGCTCGGGCTGCTCAAGATGGATTTTCTGGGGCTGCGCAACCTCACGGTCATCGCTGACTGCGAACGCATGATCCGTCAAAAGACTCCTGATTTTTCGGCGGATGGCATCCCGCTCGACGACGCTAAGGTTTACGAGATGTTCTCTAAAGGGCATACCGAGGGTGTGTTCCAGTTTGAATCAGGGGGCATGCGGCAGGTGCTTATGCAGCTCGGCCCCGAGCATATGGAGGATCTGATCGCGGTCATCTCGCTCTACCGCCCCGGGCCGATGGAGTCGATCCCGCGTTACATCCAGAACCGGCATAAACCGGAGCTCGTAACCTATAAGCACCCGAAGCTCAAAAACATTTTGGACGTTACATACGGCTGCATCGTCTATCAGGAGCAGGTCATGCAGATTTGCCGCGAGCTGGCGGGCTTTTCGTACGGGCGGGCCGATCTTGTGCGCCGTGCCATGAGCAAAAAGAAGGCCTCGGTTATGCAAAAGGAGCGGGAGCATTTCATCTACGGCATGAAGAACGACGACGGCACGATTGAATGCGCGGGCTGCATCGCAAATGGTGTTTCCGAGGAGGTTGCGAGCGCGATTTTCGACGAGATGAGCGCCTTTGCGGCCTATGCGTTCAACAAATCTCACGCGGCGGCTTATGCCTACGTTTCATATCAGACCGCATATCTGAAGTGCCATTACCCTAAGGAATATATGGCGGCGCTACTGACCAGCATTCTTGACAACACGCCCAAGGTCGTTTCATACATCGGCGAGTGCGCTCGGCTTGGCATTCGTATTCTGCCGCCCGACGTCAACGAAAGCTTAGAAGCCTTTTCTGCAACCGAGCAGGGCATCCGCTTCGGGCTACTCGCCATAAAGAATCTTGGGCGCGGCGTGGTGCGCGCCATACTCGACGCGCGCGCAGCCGACGGTCGCTTCACCGATATCTACGACTTCTGCAACCGGCTGTATGCCTCCGACCTGCGGCGGCGCAATCTTGAAAGCCTGATTAAATGCGGCGCATGCGACGGCTTTAATCTCTCACGCCGGGCGCTGCTCTCAGGCTGTGACGCACTGCTGGAGGATATCGACCGGGTGCATAAGGCCAATGTCTCAGGGCAGGTCAACCTGTTTGACGGCTTTTCGTCTGATGCGGATGTATCGCATCAGCTGCTTGCCCAGCAGCCTGAGTTTGAGCCCTCACAGCTCTTAAAAATGGAAAAAGAAATCATCGGCCTCTATGTATCGGGGCATCCGCTGCTGGCCTATCGCGAGTTGATCGCGTCGCTGCCGGTCGTGAGCGTCTCAGACATCATTGCCTCGGCCGAGAGTAAAACCGACATACTGCACGACGACGCCCGCGTCAGCATTGCGGCGGTCATCGATGCCAAAAAGCTGACCATTACCAAAAAGGGCGACACCATGGCCTATCTGACTGCGGAGGATTTGACCGGCGGCATCGAGGTGCTAGTCTTTCCACGGGTGCTCTCGCAATATACGGCTCTGACCGACGTTGACCGTCTCGTGGTTTTAAGCGGCAGACTCTCTTACCGCGAGGACGAGGATCCCAAACTGATTTTAGAGGAGGCACGTCCTTTGGACGATATGGGCAACGCCACGCAGCAGGCCGGCGTTTATGCCAACAAACAGCAGCAGCCGCAGCAAGAAAAGATCCGCGGTGGTAAGGCTGCACGACCGGGGCTGTATTTAAAGGTTGCCGCGCCGGAAACGCCCGCGTGGCTTAACGCACAAAAATATATGGCGGTATTTGACGGCGACACCCCTGTGTATGTATACTTTACAGGAAGCCGTCAACTGACCTTGGCGCCCCGGAATATGTGGGTCTCGCTCTGCGCGGTGTTGCTGCGGGTTTTAAAAGAAGAGCTTGGCGAACAGAATGTAGCGGTGGTTGAATAGACCGCTGTACGATATCAATCGTGTGGGAGGAATTATTATGATCAGAAAAAAGGCGATCGGCATCTTAACCAGCGGTGGCGACGCACCCGGCATGAATGCTGCGGTACGTGCTGTGGTGCGCATGGGTATCAACCGCGGGTTTTCGGTCGTGGGGATCAAGCGCGGCTATTCGGGTCTTCTGGCCAACGATATGGAGGATATGCACCTGCGCAGCGTCAGCGAGATTCTGCAGCGCGGCGGCACGGCGCTTTATTCTTCGCGTTGCCCCGAATTTTCGGAGGAGCGCAATATCATCAAGGCGGTTGAAATTTGTAAAAAGGCCGGCATCGGTACCCTTGTAACCATTGGCGGTGACGGCACTTTCCGGGGCGCATTAGATTTGTGTCGCCATGGGATGCCCTGCATCGGTATTCCGGGCACCATCGACAACGACATTTCCTCCTCAGACTACACGATCGGTTTTGATACGGCCATTAACACCGTGGTACAGATGGTTGACCGCGTGCGTGACACCTCGCAGTCGCACGACCGCTGCTCGGTCATCGAGGTCATGGGACGGCATGCGGGCCATATCGCGCTGCATGCCGGTATCGCTTGCGGAGCGCTGGCGATTCTTGTGCCGGAGATTGAGTTTTCTCTCGAACGCGACGTGGTCGCCAAAATGGTGAGCACGCTGCGTTCCGGCAAGCAGAATTTTATTATCATGGTAGCCGAGGGGGTCGGCAGTGCGCCTGAGATTGCCGAGCAGATCGAGCGCCTAACCGGCATTGAAACGAACGCCGTGGTGCTCGGCCATGTGCAGCGCGGCGGCACACCCACCGCGCAGGAGCGTGTGATCGCAAGTGTCATGGGCCATCATGCCGTTGAACTCGTCGAGCAAGGCCAGAGCAAGCGCGTTGTAGTCTATCGCCAAGGTAAGGTCGTCGATATCGACATTGAGGAGGCGCTTTCTATGCACAAGGGCATTGACATGAACCTCTACCGCGTCGCTAACGATATTTCAATCTGATTTTGCTTGTTGTAGCCAACAAAACTTTTTGCCCAAAAAGCCGTGAATTTTTGCGGACTTGTTAAGGGCTAAACGAGCGTCATTACTTCGGTAATGGCGCTCTTTTTTTGTACTTTTGAATAGGTTAGGTGGCTCCGCTATGGCCTGTTGACAGCAGCATCGGTAGGTATAAGTGTCATAGCCCTCTGGATAAAGCGGACAGAGTGTTAGACGATTTTTCATTCGATAAAGATAAAGAGATGTCGCGAGAAGCATATATGACACTCTTGTTGTAAAAAACAACTGGAATAATTTTGAAAGAAAAGATATACTGAGCAATAAGAGAGAACGATAAATGAGGAGGTAATTATTTAATGGCTTGGCTTCGACATACTAAAAAACTATTAATTTTGCTATTTATAACGCTACTGCCTTTATGCACCGCCTGTGACTTATCGGGGGAGACCCGTCAGTCTACATCATCTGACCGACCTGTCGAATCTGAGGCTGAGCACTTTTCGCAGGCTGCCGATAGTTCTATTTCCGATGCTGCATCAGGGTTTGTTGCCAGTACAGAAAACAATGTCGGTAATGCTTCCGATGAGGTTGTACTAAACCCCGAAACCCCCGGCATGACAAGCAGTCAAGAAAACGAATTTATAGAGGCCGGTAAGGAGTGGCAGGAACTGTTCGACAGTGCGACTGCAATGGAGCGTTATTTGCGGTCAGTATTATCGGACAAAGACCATGGCGGTATATCTGTCTTCACCGGAACTTTGGGGGACACGCTTGAAGACACGATTAATGATATAGATGCAGGCGTTCCAAGGCTTATTATTTACGCCATTAACAAAGCTGCTTTAAACCAAGCGATACAAGCCTACACCGGTAAACCGCCCAAGATTATTTTAAAGGATGGCCAATGGTCCCTTGAAGACATGAATAATTTTGCGGGAGCACTTAAATCCATCAAATTAGAACCAAAAGAAACTTTACTTATTTATACTTCTGAAGAATCCAACCGAATTGCCGCTAATATCAGTCAAGAGGGAGAGGACCACCTTAGAAATGAAATCGAAACATTGATGAAGAGCTACAATATATCCGGTGAATGCATGAATATATGGACACTGGGTAGTACTGGTGAAAACCCATCTACATAAACCGTTAAGCAATACGAATGCACCATATTTGAGAAACAAATTCGTTTAAATAAAAAAGGCACCATTGCATCCAGAACGTGAGCAAATACTCAACGATTTTGGATTCAACGGCGCTTGAGCTTTATTATGGAGGTCGTACATTGCTACTAGAGTTAACAGTAATAAAAGGATGACTGTTTTATACTGCAGATGATTTGTCCCCAATTTATTGTAACGATAACGGCGCTGCGCGAATACAACATCATGTGGGGGATCTACAGCATTTACAGAATCTTACTTAACGTCTAACAACTCGGGTTTTTATATAGCCAGCTGCCTAATTACGAAATATATAATATTGTCATATTTGCAAGTTGCTCAGACAATTTTTGGCGTAAAAAAGATTCGACTTCTAGTCGCACGTCATTTTGATAGCAATATTTACCGCGCCCGCGTCCAACCATGGCTTCTCGGTTTAAAAGCTTTATCGAGTTGGGGAATGCATCCGTATTTATTGCATTTTGTACGAAGCTGTAAGTCATTAGTATGATTTCTATAAAGCCGTTTTGCTTGACCTTTTGGCTTAGTTCATCAGCCAGTTGTTCAATCAGTCGGCTATATAATGCTTTCCAATCTGGAAGCAGGATAATCGGTGCAAGCAGTATTCCTACGGGGTAGTCAGCCGCCGCCATAGCATTGAGCGCATGGATTCGTTCGCGTAGCGGGGATGTCCCTAATTCTATGCGGTGTATAATCTCTTCTGGATTCATACTCATACGAAATATCGTCTTACCTCTGTGGTCAAGATCAAGTAATGGGTTCACCATATCAAATTTTGTTGGAAAGGTCAGATATCCGCGACCTTCCCGTGCAAAGCGTTCGATTGTATAGACGAGGTTATTTGTAATTGTATTTTCCAGCAGCAAATCACTATTACTGCCAATCTCAAAGGTTTGGGGAGAGGAAGCGACAGCAGCCTTTTTAAGAAGCTTGTCTAACATTTGTTCGCGGTTAACAAACAGTCGAAGATAGGCGCATTTATTGTAATTGCACACCAGATAACAATATAGGCACATCGCCCTGCAGCCTGAAGAAGTATATGGCACCAACCAGTCGGAAACCTTATGATTTGGCACATACTTATGTGTTTTTCGCAAACCTACGATGAGATGGTTTTTTAACTTTGGAAAATCACGATTTTCTGCCATTGCCAGCTCGGGTATATAATTATGACTTTCTATTTCTATCCAAGGCAGGGTTGCATATTTGGCCTTGAGTATTTGTCCCAGTTCGTAGTTAAGCGCAGCCGGTTCATAATAAACCGCATCAAAGTACATTTTCATCTTTTAATCCCCCCGGCAAATATCATGTCCAAAATAGTTGATACTATTTTGGGATAGATTTTGTACTTTTAGGGGGGCTGATCTGCTGCAACCTGCGGCGCTCATGCTGAGGAGGTAGTTCTATCGTGTTGTTACAGAGCAACGAAGCAACCTAACTGTCCTTGCTACTTGAGATTTAGGAATACACACTTTCTTTTTGCTTATATTTATTCCGTTTAATAATTGATTGCTATGCGGTAAACGGTACAGCATCAACCTAACATCAAATACAAAAGGCCTAAAAACAGAGAGATTTCCTCTGTTTTTAGGCCTTTAACACCAAAAATGATATGAAAAAGTTATACAGTTGATTCGGTTTAGGTCTTTAATATGCGTTATAATTCTTAAAAAAATCTATTATACAACTAGCAATTCCAAAGCTTAAAACCGTAAAGCTAATGACCTTTCCACTGGCTTTCTAAGTGTTATCCTCATGCATTCTGCGTCGGATGACCAGCCGGAGCAGCTTTGAGCCGTTAAAGGGAATCAACGGGAACAGATAGTTCTGCCCTGTGATGGTGGGGGTGGTGGCGATCAGCACGAGTATCAGAATAATGCCTAAAATATAACCCCAAAGGTTAAACAGCGCCGTAGATACCAGTAGCATCATGCGGCAGAGCTTGACGGCATAGCCCAATTCAAAGCTGGGGGAGGCGAAGTTTGCCACCGCGACAAATGCCATATACAGCAGCACCTCAGGCACAAACCAGCGTGCCTTAACCGCAAAATCGCCCAGAATTAACGCTGAAACCACCGAGAATGAACTGCCCAATGCGGCGGGTGTGTTGAGTGACGCCTGCTTCAGGCAGTCGATAATCAGCTCGACGATCATCAGTTGAAAGAAAATAGGTACCTTATTCATTTCTAAAACGCTGATAAAGTCGATGGAATTGGGAATCCAGTCCGGATTCTTAATGAAGAGAAACCATGTCGGAATCAGCAGCATGGTCAGCGCGTGAATGATATAGCGCACAATGCGCAGATAGGTGCCGATTAACGGTGGAAAATAGTAATCGTTGGTGTCCTGAAAAAAGTCAAAAAAGGCGGTTGGCAGCTCGATGACAGAGGGGGAGCCGTCGACTATCAGCAGGATACCACCCTCGGTTACGGCGGCGGCAGCGGTGTCGGGACGCTCGGTATAGCGCACCTTAGGGAAAGGATTGTACCACCGATGCGGCAGCAGCGCTTCGGTCAAGCTTTCCTGTGCCATGGCGAGCGTCTTAACCTTGAGGTTATCGAGTTTTTTGGCTAGATCATCGACGATCTTCTGATCGGCCCGCCCCTGTAAATAGCACAAAACCACGTCGGTCTTTGAGATGCTGCCGACGATGTGGTTTTGCACCGTCAGGTTCGGGTCCTTGATATGGCGGCGGATCAGCGCGGTGTTTAAAAGCAGCGTCTCGCAAAAGCTATCGCGCGCGCCGTGCATAACGCGGTCGCTGTCCGGCTCCTGTAAAGAGCGGGTCGGGGCGGTACGTACACCGATCAGAATGACGTCGGCAATACCCTCTATTACAAGGGCTACCTGACCCGATAGCACCTGCGGAATAATCTTCTCAAGCTCGTTGGCGCTCTCCACCTCGATATAGGGAATATACTGATCCATAAAGCGCTTGACGTCGATTTGTTTTTCAAGCTCTGCCGGTTTTATTGCCAAAATAGCGCTCAATATTTTTTCCATGATATCGTCTTTAACAAGACCTTGGGTAAAATAGAGCCGAGCGCTTCTGGGGCCGAAGATAAAATCGCGTGCGACCAAATCAAAGCTTGCATCCACCCGCAGCTTGGTATCAAGCATTTTTGTTGTTTCAAGATATTGCTTTTTTTCCGGTGTCAGCTCCGCTTGCTTTGCCATAAATGCCTCCGATCAATCGCGTGTTAATAAAAAGATTCATGCTGTATTATGCGCGATTTCAGGCAAGATATGTCTGGCCAGCGCATCTGCCCGGACAAGGTTTATGTTGTATTATTTTTTTGATGCTGGTAAAATATCACCATGATATTTAAAAGCGGGAGGGACGGCATGGCGATTAATAAATATATGCGCGCGGCGTTAAAGACGCTCTCTTACACCGAGCCCAGTATGCTCGAAAGCTATGAGATGATGCGCCGGCTAAATGCGCTTAAGGGTTATGGGCGGTCGATCAAGACCTGCTGCCAGTGGGACCATCTGGTGCAAAACGGCGATTACGACGTGCCTGTGCGCATTTTTTCGCCCGATCCCGGTCCGTTGGGCCGCCCAGTGCTGCTGTTTTTTCACGGCGGTGGCTGGGTGACCGGCAGCGTCGACGACTATAACGGTCTGTGCGCGTGGCTCGCGAAAGCCACGGGACAGATTGTTGCATCGGTGGATTATCGTCTGGCGCCCGAGCATAAATTTCCGATAGGCTTAAGCGATTGCTATGCAGTGGCGCAATCGCTCTTTAAAACCCCAAACATTTTGCGTGTCGAGCCTGAGCAGATTACGTTGATTGGAGACAGCGCGGGTGGTAATCTGGCTGCCGCCGTCTCGCTGATGGCGCGGGACAACGGCACTTTTTATCCCCGGCGGCAGATTTTGATTTATCCTGCGACACAGACCGACTACTCAGAGCAATCTCCCTTTGCCTCGGTGCGGGCCTATGGCGCCGACTATCTGCTGACCGCTAGACGGGTGGCTGAATATATGCAGCTTTACAGCGCCGCGCCCGAGGATCTGCAAAACCCCTATCTGGCCCCGTTGCTGGCTAAGGATTTGAGCTGTCAGCCTGATACGCTGGTGATTACCGCCGAATATGACCTGTTGCGGGACGAGGGGGAGGCCTACGCCAAAGCGTTAGCAGCGACGGGCAATCGCGCCATAACCCGCCGTATCCCCGACGCGCTGCACGGCTTTTTTATGTTGCCGCCGAGATTTAGGCATGTACGGCTGTGTATGGACTACATCAACGACTTTATATCGGAAAAAGGAGCTGCCGCCCTGTGAGTAAACGTTCTGCTTCCGACTGGCGCAGGTTGGATAACGCCGCAAAGATATTCCCAAGCGCAACCTCCAAAGCCGATACTAAGGTGTTCCGATTTGCGGCTGAATTGACTGAGCCGGTGGATCAGTACTATCTTCAGGATGCGTTGGATCGCACGCTGGAAGATTTTCCGACCTTTCGCTGCGTTTTAAAGCGCGGCTTGTTCTGGTATTATCTTGAGGAAGCTAAGACCAGCTTTCTGGTACGGGAAGAGGACGCGCCCCCGTGCAGCACCATGTATCACGATTCGCGTTCGCCGCTTTTTAACGCGACCTTTTATCTGAACCGCATCAATCTCGAGGTTTATCATGTGCTCACCGACGGGGCGGGCGCGCTTCAATTTTTAAAGACGCTGACCTACAACTATCTGCTGTTGGCACATCCCGAGCTGGCCGGGCGTTGTTCCGCACTGGATTTTGACGCCTCGGTCGCGCAGCGCATGGATGACAGCTTCGCCAAATATTACACCGGCAAAAGCAATATCACCGCGGCGCTCGCCAAAAGCCGGGTGCCGGTCTACGGGCTTAAGGGGGCCAAAACCGCCGAGTGGCGGCTAAAGGTGATTGAGGGCGTTGTCCCGGCCGACAGCGTTGTTGCCTGTGCCAAGCGCATGGGCGTGACGGTAACGGCTTTTCTATCGGCGGCACTGATCTGCGCGATCAAAGAGGAGATGAGCGAGCGGGATAAGGGTAAAAGCGTCGTTGTATCGATTCCGATCAACCTGCATAAATATTTTCCGTCCAAAACGGTGCGCAACTTTTTTAGCGTTGTCAATATCGGCTATTGCTTTGAGGGCAGCTCCGACGCGCTGTTGGATGTCGCCGTCTCAATGCGCGACCGCCTTGCCGAAACGCTGAGTGGGGAATATCTGCAAAAGCGCCTTGACATGCTGGCGGAATTAGAGCACTGGATGGTGGCGCGCATTGTGCCGCTGTTTATTAAAAACATCGTATTAAAGCGGTTTTATAAGCGTTCCGAGCAGGAGTATACCACAACGCTATCAAACGTCGGTACGGTGGTCATGCCCGAGGAGCTGCGGCCCTTTATCCGACGTATCGACGTCATTAACAGCACCAAGGATATGCAGGTTTGTCTTTGCACCTACGAAAACGTTCTAAGCATCAGCTTTACGTCGCGTTTTTTAAGCAACGATATCCAGCGACGGTTTTTCCGCACGCTGAGCAGCATGAATATTCCCGTGGAAATAGTCGCGAACCGCTTTGAGGGAATGGGGGAGAGCGTATGAAAACCTGTGTGCGATGCCGTGTGACGGTGACGGGCGGCTTTAGCAAATGCCCGCTGTGCCAGCACACACTGACCGACGACGGAGAGGGGCAACCCGATATTTTTCCGGTTATTGAAACGGTCGCTTATACCCACGGCGTGTTTTTTAAAATTTTAATGTTTGCCCTGATTGCTGTTTCGATTGTTTCGGTCATGCTTGATTTTATGATTCCCGAGCAGAATTTTTGGTCATTGCTAATCACGCTCGGAGCGGTCTGCGTTTGGGTGAGCGTGGTGGCGACGATCCGGCGACGGGGTGCGTTTCACCGAAAGCTTATGGATATGGGTTTTTTAATCGGTCTGTTTTCGCTGCTGTGGGATCATCTCACCGGCTGGCACCGCTGGTCGATCGATTATGTAATTCCGATCACGTTCATCTGCTGCATGCTCATCGCGGCAATTCTGGGCTGGGTCTTAAAGCTGCCGTCGGAGCATTTTGCGGTTTATTTGCTGATTTTAAATCTGTGCGGAATGATCCCCACACTGTTTTTGCTGGCGGGCTGGAACAAAATACGCCTGCCGTCCTTTATCTGCGTCACCGTCAGCTTGCTGCTGTTCGCGGCGCTGCTGGTATTCCAGTGGCCGATGGTCAAAAACGAGGCTCGGCGCAGGCTGCACTTGTGAAAAAGCGCATCGTATTAAGCGCGTTTGGACAAAAGCGAAAAGCAGCGGCCCCATGGATAAAACATGGCGCAGCTGTTTTAGAATTTATTTATGCGATGGCCTTATCGCTTTAGCCTTATGCGAAAGAGATCAAGCGCTGAAAGGGGGTATTGATGATGGACAACACATTGGCGTGCGTGTTGTTGGCCGCGGGTGAGTCAAAACGATTTAAAGGTGACAGTAAATTGACCGCGCCGTTTCGTGAAAAACCGTTGGTTGAGCACATTTTGGATGTGCTGCCGCAGGCGTTATTTTCTCAGTGTGTTGTAGTGACGGCCAATGCCGCCGTACAGTGCATGGCAGAGGACAAGGGGTTTGAAACGGTGCGTTTGCAGGTGGATGCCCCCGATATTTCGATTTCGATTCGAGCGGGGCTTAAAAGCGTACGCCCCGATTGTACCGGCTGCATGTTTTTAGTCTGCGACCAGCCGCTTTTGCGTCGGGAGAGCATTCGGTTAATGACGGCGCTATTTATTGAAAGTACCGAGCGTATTATCGCGCTTGGCTACGGTGAGATGCGCGGAAATCCGGTGCTCTTTCCCAAAAGCCTTTTCGGGGCGTTAATGACGCTCCCGCTCGGGAAAGGCGGCAATTATATCATCGGCCAAAACCGCGAGCGTCTTTTGACGGTTCAAGCGTCTTGTGCGGAAGAGCTTTGGGATGTTGATACGGTGGAGGATCTTGAGCGTATGGGTGGTCTCGCATTAGATCTTTAAAACGTTGCTTAAAAGAAGTTCTGGAATATAGCAATAGGCCCTAATTATTTCAACGCGGCAAACGCCCCCGATTTTAATCGGGGGCGTTTTTCGACTTTTAAATAATCGTGGGTAACATATGCGTCGCTTCTAAATAGACGTGCGCTTTGTCTCTTTGGAAGCGGTGTTTCAGCGCTGGTTATTGGGTGACAATATTCAGCAATGTTCCGTCCGCGATAATGCCATACGCGGCCTGTATCATCTCGGTGATGTTGCGGTCGTGATCATAAAACTCGACCTTGGCACGCAGCGCGTTAAATACGGCGCCGCTGTATTTGCCAAGTACGCGACCCTTGCGGTAATCAACGGCCTGTGCGGCATGAATCAACTCAAGTGCGAATATGTAACGGAGATTATCCAAAATTTTATCCAGCTTCTGAACGACATACGGCGCGTTGGTCGACATATCCTCCATGCCGCCGGCCAGACTGAAGGTGTCCATTGAGGCCGGGTTGCACAGATGGCGGATTTCAGCATCCAGCGCCGTGAAGGTTTTTTGAACCGTGCAGAATCCAAGCACATCGACCGAGGGACTAAGGAATCTGGGCAGCTCGGTAAAGGTCGGATCCGAAAGCTTGATGAGTCTTAGGCAGCTCGCCTTTGACATATGCGACAGTGCGACCGAGAGGCTTTCAAAGCCTAAGACCCAGTTGAGCGGTTCAAAGTTGGCGGACGGCAGAATGGTGCGCTCTTCAAGCAGCAGGCAGGGGTTGTCGTCGGTGGTGTTGAGATGGGTTTCCAAGCGCTCCTTAGCATAATCGAGCATTTCGCGCACCGCGCCGTGAATCTGCGGAACATTTCGGTAGCACAGCGGATCGTGTACCGCCTTGTGGCGGTCGGGTGCATAGACAAAGCTTCCTTCAAGATAGTTGCGAACAAGCGCTGCTGCTTCACGCTGGCCTTTATAACGTCTAAGCTGGTGGGTACGGTCGTCGAGCGGCGTGACATTTCCGTTAAATCCTTCGAGCGAAAGAGCGTAAATTGCATCGGCGATCTTTAGAAAGCTTGCAAGGTCATTGAGCAGCAGCGCGCCATGACCCGCACCGACGGCGTTTGAGCTGACGATGGCAAGGCCGTCCTTTGGGCCAAGGCTCAGCGGTTTTAATCCGGTGAGTTCAAAAGCTTCGGACGAAGGCATGATATTTCCGCCGAATTCAACCTGTCCTTCACCGATGATGGCCAGCCCAATATGAGAAAGCAGGCCGATATCGGCTTGGCCAACCGAACCGCGCATCGGAATCAGCGGATGGATGCGTCTATTGAGCATCTGCACATACATTTTGGGAATTTCGGGCGCTGTTCCGCAGCACCCCGTCAGCATAGCGTTGAGCCGTGCGGTCATAATCGCCCGGCACTGTTCGCGGGTGGCCCACGGTGAAATACCAATGCTGTGTGAGCGTATCAGGTTACAGTTATATTGCTCAAAGAATTCTTTAAAAACCTTTTTGTCTTTGTTCCAGCCCACTCCGGTATTAAATCCGTAAATGGGAAAATCGGCATCCACAAGGTCGAAGACGAGTTGGCGTGCGTCAACAACGCGTTTTTCGGCCTCCTCTGAAATTTCAACTGTGACAAGGTCCCGTGCAATGGCAGAAATCTGTTCGATGGTCAGATCATTGCCATTCAAGATTATCTTTTCCATGATACGCCTCCTGTTAGTTTGTTTAGGTAAATTATTCAATGTTGTTAAGTGCAATTATAATCAGATTAATATGTTAATACAATCGAAAAAAGTCAAGATTATTGTCATATTTTGAATTTTCGTGAATATATATTATCTAAAACATATATTTTTATTTAAATTAACTAATAAATTGTTTCTAAATAATGTAATTGTTAAAACTACACAATATTTACTTAAAAATATAGTTGATTAATAAGTTGATATATTTTATTATACATGTTATTTTTAAGTAAATTTTAAAATTAAACGTCAAAAAGCAAAAAGGAGGCATCAAGGTGGCAAATACGCTAGATATACAAACCGTAATACTCGGTGACCGCATTGAGCTTGACCCGTTTGTGGCGGTCGCGCGGCATGGATCAAAAGTTGCATTTACTGAGGATTATGTCACGCGTGTGACGCGTTCCCGTCGCCTGATTGAGCAGGCTATTGCGGATGACCGCGTGATGTATGGCGTCACGACCGGATTCGGGCTTTTGAGCACAAAAGTCATCAGCCGTGAAGAAGCGCGCGATCTTCAGCGAAATATCATTCTATCCCATTCGGTGTCGGTTGGCGAGCCTTTTACGGCGGAGCAGGCGCGCGCTACAATGTTGATGATTCTTCAAAATCTGGGGCAGGGCTTTAGCGGCGTGCGGCTTTGCGTGCTCGAACTGATCAAAGAATTGCTCAATCGGGGCGTCACGCCTTTTATGCCACGGGAGGGCTCGGTGGGATATCTGGCTCCCGAAGCGCATCTGGCATTGGTTTTAACGGGCGAGGGGCAGGCATGGTATGACGGCGTGCTGCTGCCCGGCGCATCGGCGTTGGAAAAAGCGGGACTTTTGCCGGTTTGTCTTGCTGAAAAAGAGGGGCTCGCACTCATTTCAGGCACGACGTCGGTCACGGCGCTTGCTTGTCTTGCGACTTATGATATGATAAAGGCTGTTAAAAGTGCCGATGTAATCGGAGCGGTTTCGCTTGAGGCGCTCAAGGGTGTTATGGCAGCGTTTGACGAAAGGGTCATGTCGGTGCGACCGCATCCTGAGCAGGCCGCGTCAGCCGCCAATGTCAGAAAGCTGCTGGGTGATTCCGAAATTATAAAACACTATGCGGGCACACGTTTACAGGATGCCCTATCGCTGCGCTGCATTCCACAGCTGCATGGCGCCGCGCGAAAAACGATTTTTTCAGCGGCCGATACCCTCGCAACCGAGATGAACGCCTGCTGTGATAACCCGATCATCTGGGATAATGACGACGACGCCCCCGATGTCATTTCGGCCTGCAACTGCGACTCGGCCTATGTCGGCATCGCGATGGATACCGCCGCGATCGCCTGCACCATGGTGGCCAAAATGTCCGAACGCCGCAACAACCGGCTCATCGACGAGGGCATGTCCGGCTTCCCGTCTTTTCTGGTCAAAAACCCCGGCCTCAATTCGGGGCTGATGATTCCGCAGTATACCCAAGCCGGGCTTCTGGGGGATATGCGTATCCTTTCGACGCCCTCGGTGATTGACAACACCCCGACCTGCTGTGGGCAGGAGGATTATGTCGCAATGGGCTATAACGCCTCCAAAAAAGCGATTGAGGTGGTCAAAAAGCTTGAATATATTCTTGCGATTGAGCTGCTTTCGGGCTATCAGGCACAAAAGTTCATTCCCGAAACGCTGCGTCGAAGCACGGCGACACAAGCCGTGTTACAGGAGATTGCCAAATCCGTTCCCGATATGGAGAACGATATCTGGTTGTATCCCCACATTGAGCGCCTCCGCGACATGATCCATTCCGGCGCACTGCTTCAAATCGTGGAGGGTGTATCCTGTAGCATCGGTTAATTTAAATTATATACATAAATCGTTCTGTATATAAAGAGAAAAAGGAGGTGTACCTGATCGATTGACGCAACTGGCTCCGTGATTCAAATTAGAAAGGATGAGCATCAATTGAGCAGCAATACCAAAACAGAAGAGTCCAAGCAGAACGGTTTCTTTAAGGAGACCAGCCAAAACATCCGGTGGGAGGTTTTTATTCCGGGATTTATCGTCTTTGCAATTGCGGCGCTGGTCGGCATTGTGAATAATGAGGCGCTGACAAAATCCTCAATGTCCTTTTTCTATTGGTCACTGGATACCTTTGGGTGGCTTTATCAGTATGTTGTCATGGCCAGCACCATTTTGGTTGCCATCATCACCTTTTCAAAGCTCGGCAACATCCGTCTCGGCGGTAAAGACGCCAAGCCGAAGCTGCCCTTCATGACATGGTTCGCAATGACGCTGACCGGCGGTGTTGCAACCGGCATTGTCACGTGGGGCGTCAATGAGCCGCTCATTTATTACGGAAACGTATGGGGAGAGCTTGACCAGCTCGGAATTACGCCTTTTACGCCCGAAGCTGCCCAGTTTGCTATGGGCAGAAGCTTTATGAACTGGACAATTCTGCCTTATGCCATTTATGCGCTTTGCGGCGCGCTGGTCGCTTATCTTTATTATAACAAAAAGCAGAAGCTCAATGTTACGGCCACGTTGAAACCGATCTTTGGCGAACGGGTCACCAAGGGCGCGCTTGCGGCGGTGATCGATACCCTTTCGATGCTCGCGCTCGGAATCGGTATCTGCGGCGGTTTGGCGATGTGCATCACACTGGTCACGACCGGCCTGAGAACCTACGGCATTCAGGAAACGCTGCCGCTCTTTGTTGGCATCGGCGTGGTCATCGTCTGCATATTCACCTTCTCCTCCTATGTCGGCATGGATAAGGGCCTGAGAGTTCTCGGCAACCTCAACGCTTGGTTTTACTACGCGGTTCTTGCGCTGCTGCTCTTTACGGGCCCCGTGCTTTTCATCCTGCGCAACAGCACGGCGGGTCTTGCCGTTTGGGCCGATAACTTTTTCCTCTGGGGGCTCGATCCCATCGATATCGGCGGCGCGGCGCTGACGCGGTCGTGGACGCTGTTTGACTGGGCTTGCTGGATCGCCTACGCGCCGGTAACCGGTATCTTCCTCGCAATGGTTTCGCGCGGGCGCACCATTCGCGAATTCATGATCGTCAACTGGATATTGCCCTCCGTATTTGGCTTCATCTGGTTTGGCATCTGGGGAAACAGCGCGCTTTACATGCAGATGACCGGCAGTGCCGACCTCGTCGGCGCGTTGAATTCCGGCGGCGCCGTTATGGCGATGTGGGAGTTCTTGAAAAATCTGCCCTTCGGACTCGGTGCGCTGGTTGTGCCGTTTAATTTGATTATTATTGTGATCTCGTTTGTTACAGCGGCCGATGCCACACTGACTAACGTCGGTTCCATGTGTGTTAAGGATGTCCCGATCGGAACCGAGCCGCCCGCCAAGATCAAGGTTCTTTGGGGCATCGTTATCGGCACGGTTGCGATCGTTATGGCGGCGTTTGGCGGCGGCGCACAGGGCGTTGACGGCGTTAAGGCGCTTGCAACCGCCGGAGGCTTTGTCGTGCTGTTTGTGTTCCTGCTACAGATCGTTTCGTCTATTAAGGTTTTCTTTATGGAGAAGCTAGAGGAATAACCACGGTTATCGAAGGTACAAAAAAGGGGAGGACGCCGATGCTCGCCGTCCTCCCTGCGCTTTATTTTACTGATGTTTCAAAGCCTTTTGAGGCATCACTAAGATAAAGGGTCGAGGAGTAAATATTATGAATATTGTCGGTCAAAGCCAGCCGATTCATGATGCGAAAGCAAAAGTGACCGGCTCGGTGAAATATGCTGGGGATATGCAGCTGGCGGGAATGCTCCACGCGGCGGTCATATTCAGCAGCATTCCGCATGGTTACATCAAATCCATCGACGACACCGAAGCGTTGCAGACGGCGGGGGTCGTTGATGTTATACATTGCCTTAATACGACAGACCGCCCTTTTAACCGTTTTAGAACCATGAAGGGGCAGCAGACCATCGAACAGGATCGGGTGTTCAACCGTCAAGTGCGGTATGTCGGAGATCGGGTTGGATGTGTGATCGCCCAAACCGCCGAACTGGCGCGCGCCGCAGCAAAGCTGGTAAAAATAGAATATGAACTGCTGCCGTTTACAGTCGATACAGCGGCGGCGCTGTCGGGAAAAATTGACGGGATACATCAGGGCGGCGCGGTATTCGGCGCGCTTGACCTCTCGTTTGGAGATAAGGCCGATATGAGGGAGGACACGATTGAAACCGTCACCGAGAGCCGTTTGTCCCGCCTGACGCATATGGCGATGGAACCGCATTGCTGTGTGGCCTCGTGGCAGGCGGATTTGGAGGAACTGACCGTCTGGAGCCCAAATCAGTCGGTTTACGGTATCCGAACCGTGTTGGCCGAATTGTTTGACCTGCCCCATGAAAAGCTGCGGGTGATAAAAACCACGATGGGCGGAAGCTTCGGCGGCAAGCAGGAGTGGATATTAGAGCCGATTGCCGCTGCGGCTTCGATGCGGACAAAAAGGCCGGTCAAGCTGGTTTTTAACCGCTCTGAGACGATGGTTTCGACCATTTCGCGCGCGCCGCTGAGCGCAACCTTCTTTTCTAAGATCACGCCGGATGGTAAAATCCAAAGCCTCGGCGCGGATGTGACGCTTGACACCGGCGGATATGTCGGCAACGCCTGCGACTATCTCAATGCCGTGGCGAGCAAATTCTTCAGATGCTACAGCTATCCTTACGCGCACTACAAGGCCCGGGCGGTCTGCACCAACACGCCGATGTCGGGGGCCTACCGGGGTTGGAGCGCGCCCGAGATGTATACCTTTATGGAGCATAATCTGAATATGGCGGCGCGAAAACTTGCAATCGATCCGTTGGAGCTGCGGCTGAGAAATGTGGCGCTTCCCGGTGAATATGACCGAAAGAGCAAGCTGTCGCTTGGAGAAATCCGAATCAAGGAATGCCTGCTGCTCGGCAAGGAAGATTTTGACTGGCAGGCGCGAAGGGACGAAAATCTGCGCTTTAATCAAAGCCAAAGCCGTTATCGCCGTGGCATCGCGGTGGGCTGTGCGGGCCATGTCAACGGTTATTTTCCGCGTTTTCCCGATTATGCGGGCGTTTCAATGCGTGTGAGCGAATCGGGCGGCGTTCAGGTACAGGTCACCTTGCACGATCATGGCTGCGGTACAGTGACCGCGATGAAAATGATCGTTTCAGAGGTGCTGGATATTCCGCTGGAAAAAATCACGATGACCGAGGGAGATACCGCGGTAACCCCTCACGACGTCGGATGCTTTGCCAGCCGCACCACCTATGTCATCGGCAGAGCGGTGTTAGACTGTGCCCAGAAGCTTCGGGAAGAGATTATCAAGGCCGCCGCGCGTTTAAAAGGTACAACGTCGGACGGGCTTTTTGTCAAGAACGGTGTGGTCCAATTCTCAGACGAGAGTGGCGTTTCATTTGCCGAGGCGGCTACATTTGCGCTCAGACAGGAACAAAAGGAGCTATGGGCCGTTCATCAGTGGATGTCACAGAGTAACCCCAGTGCTACGGGGGCGCATTTTGCATGGGTAGAGGTCGATTGTCTGACCGGCATGGTCAAATTATTAGATTATCTCGCGGTGCACGACATTGGGCAGGCTATCAACCGTGAGATATGCGTCGCGCAGATTCAGGGTGCGGTGGCCATGGGCTACGGCGCCGCGCTCAGCGAGCATATGGATACGAATCCGAAAAGCGGAAAAACGACCGCCAGTATGAAAGACTATCACGTCGTCAATGCGCCCGATTTTTTAGATGTGCGGGTAAAGCTGATCGAAGACGGCCTTACCGACGGCCCATTCGGGGCAAAATCAATCGGCGAGGTCAGCTATGTTCCGGTTGCCGCCGCAATTGTCGGGGCGGTTAATGACGCGCTTGACAGCGCGCTTTGCCATCTGCCGATCACGCCGGACAGCATTGTAAATTTAATGATTGAGAGGAAGCGCCATGACGCTTGAATTTACTGTAAACGGCAGGCCGGTTTGTCTTGAGTCCGAGCCGAGCCGTCGCCTTTTGGATATTCTGCGGGAGGATTTAAATCTGACCGGCACCAAGGAGGGGTGCAGCGAGGGGGAATGCGGCGCTTGCACCGTGATTGTGGATAAACGGGCCGTTCACGCCTGCCTGACCGTTGCGGCGCAGTTGCCCGGAACGTCGGTTGTGACGATTGAAGGGCTGCATGATCCTTTGGGCGGCATCAGTGCGCTTCAGCGCGCTTTTATTGAAGAGACCGCCATTCAATGCGGCTATTGCACCACCGGCATGGTGATGTCGGCCCGCGCGCTGCTTGATGAAAACCCGAACCCGACCGAAGAAGAAATTCGTATGGCGCTGGCGGGCAACATCTGCCGGTGCTCAGGCTACACACAGATTATACGAGCGGTAAAACGCGCATCCCAAGAGGAGCAGGGGGTGTTGTCGGGTGGCTGAGCGCTATATGGCACCGCAATTCAGGCAGGCGCTTTTTGAGTGTCTTGCACAAATGACGCCCCATAGCAAGATTATCGGCGGGGGAACCGATCTGATTCTGCAATTAAACCAAAAGACGATAAAACCTGACGCGCTGCTTTATCCGGGTTTTGTCCCGGGAATATCCGGCGTGTCCCAGTCGGGGAATGTCATAACCGTCGGCGCCATGACCAATATGACAGATCTGGCAAGACACCCGCTGATTCTTCAAAGCAATAGGGCGCTTGCCGACGCGGCCGCGCATGTCGGTTCAGTACAGATTCGCAACAAGGCGACTATCGGCGGAAATGTTGGCAACGCCTCTCCCGCAGGAGATTTGCTCGTCCCCCTATGGCTGCTCGATGCGATGGCTGAAATAGCCGGGCCTGACGGAACGCGTACTGTGCCGATCAACGAGGTGCTGGCCGGGATCGGAAAAACAACGCTTAAATATAATGAAATTCTGACTGCCTTTAGCTGGAAGCTGCCGCTCGATGGTACAGCGACTGCTTATAAAAAACTGGGAAGCCGGGGGGAAGTGACCATCTCGCGCGTAGGGCTGGCCGTTATGGCGACCATGCACGGCGGCGTCGTGTCGTCCATCAAAATGATGCTTGGAGCGGTCGCGCCGACGCCGGTCAGAGCCACGGTGGCGGAAGGCTGTCTTTTGGGTACAGCACTCGATGAGGCGTCGCTAAACAGAGCCGCTCAGGCGCTTTCGGACTATATTTTGCAGATCAACGACCGACCCAATCGCTTTTATAAAGCCCATGCGTCGATGGGTGTGCTACTGGACGTTATGGCGCAGCTTAAGCAACGCTTACAAAATGGAGAATAAATTTCAGTTTATTGCATTTGTGGCCTACTTATGGTATAATTCTCAAACCAGAAATCCATAGAGGGGGACGCTTTTTGGCCAGAAACGCAGTGCGCATGAAGGATATTGCTCAAAAACTCAATATCAGCGTGGTAACGGTGTCCAAGGCACTGGGCGGCAAAGAGGGTGTGGGCGACGCCTTACGCCAGAAAATCAGAGAAGCCGCCGCCCAGATGGGCTATCAGAGCAAGGAGCTTCAAAAGGGCAAGGAGCCCGGCGGTTCTGTTGGGATACTGATGGCGGAGCATTTGATCAAGCCGGAGCACTCCTTTTATTGGGCGCTGTATCTCAACTTGGTCGAATCTTTTAAAGAGCATCGCTACCACAATATGTTTGAGCTTGTGGACACCAAAGCGGAGCAGGCGCTTTTGCCCGCGTTTATCTCAGAAGGAAAAGCCGAGGGGGTTGTCGTTCTCGGAAGCATGCCGGAAAGCTATCTTAAAATGCTTGAGGAGACAGGGCTTCCGTTGGTTCAGGTCGATTCGAGCAGCAATGTCCGATCGGTTTCGATCATTGCGGACGGCTATCGCGGAACCGCTGAGATGACGCAATATATGATTAACAAAGGGCACAGAGATATTGGCTTTGTGGGAAGCGTTAAAGCCAATATTCATATGCGCGACTGCTATTATGGCTATTTAAAAACGCTGGATCTCAACGGCATCCCTTTTCGCGAGGAATGGGTGCTGCCGGACAGGGATGGGTATGACTTTAAGCAGAACTTTGAACTTCCCGAGCAAATGCCGACCGCCTTTGTTTGCAGCAGTGATCAGGGCGCTTATCATTTTGTTCAGGATCTTCAGCGCAAGGGGTTTAAAATTCCCGACGATTTATCGGTAACGGGTTTTTATGGCCACGTTTTTTCCACGTTAGTCACACCACAGATCACGACCTATAGCATTGATTTAAAAGCGATGGCGCAAAAGGCGGTCGAGGCACAGATTTCGCTGCTCGAAAATGCTTCTCAAAAACGGGGAATGCGCGTTATCTGCGGCGAGATATTGGAACGGGAATCGGTGCGGGCGCTGACCGATTTGCAAGAGAAGCCCTAAAAATGCCAACCTAGCCGTCGGGGCTTGGCCCGGCTCCTGCGTCGTTGGTCTTGTCTTAAAGCGCCCTTAGGTCAAGGTGCAGGTATCCCCAACGGTGGGGCATATAAAACAGAAAAAGCGATTGCGTCATGTGAGTGGTGCAATCATTAAACAAGCTGATGCCGTTTTGAGGGGCGTCAGCTTCTTTTTGAATCTAACCGTTTACGGCGGTTGGGTTCCGATATTTCAAAGAGGTACTCACGTCTTGACATAGGCGGGGCAATACCCTATTCTTTGGATGTGGTTTTAATACCGTTACCCACAATAGCAAACTGCCTGATGGGTGCAATGCGCTTTGTTTTAAGATGACACCGGTGGTCAAAAAACGATCAGACTGCCGCAGTATTTTGCGCTTGCTTGATAGTCGGGAGATTATGGGGCAGAATATACCTTCAGGGGCGCGCGGACCATCGGTCAAGAGCAAATTCTGCATGGAGGTATCAGCATGAAAAAAAGGATTGCCGCTTTTATGGGTGCGGCTGTTTTGATGGTCGTCATCAGCCTGACTGCCTGCGGGCGAAGCCTGCCCGAGCCGGCTGTTGTTCTACCCGTTAAGCTGGCTTCTTTTAATTATGTAAAATACGATTACGACATGGAGCTGGGCGATTATCAACACCAGTTTAAATTATCGAAAAAGCAGCAGACCGAATTTCAGCGGCTACTGCAAGCCGACCGGTGGTTTGACCCCGGAGAGCTTCCGGGGCGGGGCTATACGTCCGTTATAGACGCTGACAACGATGAGGGCTGGGGCTTGACAATAGGCTACTGGGATGAAGCGTATACCCTTATCGCGTTATACAATGAAGATCAGCCCGAAAAGACCTTCTACTTTGCCCCGTTTGAGGTGCAGGAGGCTGCTGAGAAATTTCGAGATACGCTTAAAGGATAGATTTAGAGAAGATTGCAGGCGCGGCCTGCAAATTTGTCGCGGGGGAAATCGCTTATGGCAATCAGAAGCACGGCTAAGGCCATTATCATGCATAATAACCGCATCCTCGTCAACAGATGTGTCAACACGCAGGGCAAGGTCTACTTTGATCTGCCCGGTGGCGGACAAAACCAGTTTGAAACGTTGGAAGAAGCCCTCGTCCGGGAGGTTTTGGAGGAGACCGGGTACAAGATCAAAGCCGGGCCGTTTGTTGCCGTTGCCGAAGAGATATGCGACAATGAGGAACTCAGAAAAACCTATTTCGACTACACGCACAGACTGTTACATATTTTTCTGGCTGTTTTAACGGATGAGCCCAAAAGGGAAGTGCGGGAGCCTGATTGGCAGCAGCAAAGCAGTGTTTGGATTCCGATTGCAGAAGCGGACACCCTAATCTTTCGCCCCGCCAATCTGAGCGGAAAAATAGCATCGATGATTTCGGGGGAGCAGGTACAATACTTGGGTTGTACCCGCTTTGTGAATCTGTAGCGATATTGTATACATTAAGTATATATTACCCGCACTGCGGCGCGCGACGGAAGCGCCGCAGTGCCCTAAGAGGCCAATCTGACCTAGGTGGCGCGTAATAATCAGGACAAGTCTGGATGCGCACCCACAAACGTTGAGTGGAAAGATAACACCCTCATTTGGAGCACCATCACCAAAAACCGTATTTTTAAGCCCCTCAAGGGGCGGGTGTGAAAGCCCCTCGGTCCCCTCTGGCGGCTAGAAGGTTGGGGGTGGGGGCGTTCCTGCGTGTCAGCGCAAACGAACGCTATCGTTTTATGACGACCGCTAAAATGCATAGATAAACGTTGGCCATCGAAAACAAAGTCGGTGATCAACGTGTGTGAAACAGCCTAAAACAGCGCAGCGAAAGTTACGCTGTTTTTATTGTGTATGGTGGAAACCACATGAGCAGCGAGCCGGTACTACTATGCTCTTTAGGATCGGTGCAAATCATCAGTTTAATGGTTTGATTATATAAACTTTACAGATAAATATTACAAAGTAATACAATATAATACAATGTAAGAATTGCCATTATAGTTACAAATGCCTTAAAATGTAAACAGGTGATGATATGGGGATTGAAAAGAAGGTTATCAGCATCCGTTTAGATGAGGAAATTATAGCGGAATTGAAAAAATGCGCAGAAAAAGAAAACCGGCCCCTATCAAACATGATAGAAACGGTTTTAAAAGCATATGCGACAAGGAGGATAGAAGGACGCCACAATGGAAGTGACAACATTTGATGCGCTGGGTCGGCTGACGCTGCCCGTTGCAGCGGCGGCTCAGTTCGGGCTGAACGAGAACAGCAGGCTGCTTATAACCGTGATTGAAACTGAAAAGCGCCTACTTCTGCGCCCGACGCAGGAAATGCCACCGGTTGCTTGCGTGATGGAGATGGAGCGTATGCAAGCAGTTATGTTGCTGCAGCCCGCCGGTGCTTGGCGATATATCCGTGCGCTCGACGACCGGCGGCGCATCATATTGCCCCGGTCGATGCGCGAATGGCTGGGCTGGTCGGAGCAGACGCACCTGCGCGTCGGCTCGAATGACGACGGCATCTTTCTTAAGGAAGATATTCTAAATAACGCCAAGCAGTTGATGGGCTTTGCACAGCCAGATACCGAATAAGCGGCAGCCTCCCGCACATGCCGGGGCTGCCGCTTATTCTATTTGTGATTTAGCGGTATCGTCGGGTCGGGCCTTTATGCCGATAGATCCAGCGTGCGGATGACCTCAGAGACCTTCTCCATATCCTCCTCTAAAAAGGTATAAAAATCGGCGGAGGATAGAAAGCTCTTTTCAAGACCGTACTTTTCACAGAATTTTTGATAGCTTTCAGAATAAAAAGCATCGGTGAAAACGCGCTCCCACTCCCGCTTGATTGCGTCGGGGACGTCGGCGGGGCAGACAATGCCTTGATAAGAGCCCGCCACAATATCATACCCCAGCTCGCGGCATGTGGAATACTGCGGGAAAGAGGTGAGTCGCTCCTCCGCCATAACGGCCAGAATACGAAGTTCCCCCGAATCGACAAAGGGCTGGCAGACCGACGTTTCAAGCACGACCATGTCCAGTGCGCCTGTCAGTAGCGATTGGACCGCTGTTGCGGCGCCGTCATAGGGGCTGTGATCTAGGCGTATATCTGCTGCGGCTTCAAGCTTTGCCGCACAGATATGCCAGATGCTGCCGGTACCGACGTTGCCGTTTTTAAGCTGACCGGGGTGCGCCTTGGCATAAAGAATCAGGTCGTCAAGTGTGTGAAAGGGGGAGTCGCCCGAGACGGCAATGCAGGCTGGCAGCGTATTCATACGCAGAATCAAATGCATCTTTTCAAAGGTGAAGGGCAGTTTGTTTTGTGGGGGCAACGTGTTGAGCTCAGCGGTTATAATGCCCAGCGTATACCCGTCAGGCGGTGCATTGTACTGAGCCGTAAAGCCGACGGCACCCCCGCCGCCGGTGATATTCGACACCGTCACCGGCTGTCCGATCATCTCGCTGACCACCTGACCGATTGTTTTAGCGTTGACATCCGAGCTGCCGCCCGGCGCCCAAGGGCAGATAATTTCCACAGGGTTGGTCAGGATATCCGATTCCCCCGACGCCAGAATCGGCTCCGGCATCGGCGCTGCGGAGGCGGGGGCTTGCGTATGTTTACAGCCCATTGCTAACGCTGCCAAAAAAATGACGATAGCGGGCCAAATAATAGCTTTTCTGTTCATGGCTTATCGCTCCTTTCACCGCGCAACGCTGCGTCGGGCTTCTTCAGCCGCCGCGAGAAACCGATCGACCTTTTCAGCACCTAAATCTTCGCGAAGCATGCTTAAAACCGCGCTGTTAGACGCACGCAGCGCATTCTTCAAATCCGGCTCCGGCTCGACGAGCTGCATGCCGTAGTCCGATTGCAGTGTTTCCACGGCGATAGCTTCGTTTGTCGGCATATTGGAGATCATGCTTTGGCGCAGATTTTCGGCAAAACGGTTGAGACGCGCCTTTGTCTGTTCGTTCAACTGCTCATAGCGCGCCTGATTCATTGCCAAAACCTGAACCATGGGCAGATGGTCGGTCAAAATAATGCAACTTTGCACCTCCATCATCTTTTCAGACAGGAGAATATCCACGGGGTTTTCCTGTGCTTGAACGATATCCTGAGAAAGCACAAAATACAGCTCGTCAAAACTGTAAGGGATCGGGGCAGCTCCTAGTTGTTTCCAGTAGGCTTCCTGATACTTATTTTCGACAATGCGGATTCTCAAATCCTTTAGATCGGCCAGCCGCGTGATTGGATATTTACAGCTCATCTGCCGATAGGAATAGGCATACACCGTCAGCAGATGCAGACCTGCGGCGTTATAATAGCCCTGTATGACATCCCGATATTCTCCGGCCATCAGTGCATTGAACTGCTCAAGCGATGTGAAGAGCCCTGGAATATCCATGAGAGCGGCCTCGGGCACCACCAGCGACTGCGTTGACGGTACCGAGCTGACAATGTCGATGGTACCCAGCTGCACACCCGTCACAATGCGCAGGTCGTCCCCGAGTTGGTTGCGGTCATACAGCCGCAGCTGAATCTGCTTGTCCGAATCCTCCGTCAGCGCCTTGATCTGCTCCTGCACCAGCGTGCTCTGATAAGAGTCGCTCCAGTTGCCTGAGGTCGCCAGTGAAAACATGATTTTATCCTGTGCGGCCGCCTCCGACCCGGAGACTATGGCATGCGGGGCGGTCTGTTGAGGGGTATCCCAAAAGGTGATAGCGGACATCACCAAAATAAATGCGAACAGCGCCAGCGTCAACAGCGCTTTACAAGCGGTGGTGTTCATGCGTCATCCCCCATTAAATGCCTATACTTTCGCGGTATTGCTTCGGCGTGATGCCAACGGTCTTTTTAAACACCCGGCCAAAGCTTTGTGCCGAGTTGAAGCCGCATTTATAACCGATTTCTGAGATATTAAGGTTCGTTTCAGACAAAAAGAGCTGCGCCTGCCGGATGCGATAATGGTTGAGATAGGCGCTGAGCTTTTCGCCTGTCGTTTCGGTAAAAATGGCGCTTAGATACGGCAGCGAGATGCCCAGCGCCTCGCTGATTTTGCCCAGTAGGAGCTCGCCGTCCATATAGTGTAGCGCGACGTATTCCTTAGCCTCGACGACATATTTGTTGTGACTTCTGCGGCGCGCCATCTGCAAAAGGTTTAACGCGCTACGATAAAATTGCACAATGCTTTCCTGCTGGTGCACCGGGTCGGACTCCATCAGCAGATGCTCAAGGTCGCGCGAGATACCGGCGCTGCGCATCTCTTCAAGCGTGACGCGCGCGGCGATCAGCAGCTCGGTCACGTCGTCGAGCATCCGGTGAATGCCCTCTTTGCTGACAACCTCCCGGTCGTACATTTCTTTGATCAATGCAACGATCTCAGCTTCGGTTTCGGCCATGCCGACGCTTTCGATCGCGTTAATCAGCTTTTTGGCGCGCCGGATGTAATACAGGTTCTCATACATGCCCTCGCCCGATTCCACGGTTTCGGCGTTGTCACGTGCCGAGTCGCCGACATATTGCGCGTAGCGCGCGTGATCCACCGCCTCATGGTACGAAAACTGAAGCGACGCGATATCGTTATAGACATGCCCCCGGCCGATGACCAGCCCAAACGGCAGCGGCTCAACCGCCCGCAGCACCGCCTCCTCAAGGCGGCAGACCCATTCCTTAATCTGAATCAACGCAGCATTCTGCGAAAAGAACAGCACCGAGGCGGCGATGTCTTTGTCAGGGAAGAAGGTGAGAATGCGGTATTCCTCCGCCGCGGCGCTACGGAAGATGCGCACGACGCTGCGCTGGAACAGCTCGAGCTCCACCATGTCCGGGCGTTGATTCTCGGGATAGGATAAAAGGCCCGCCAGCGCCATATAGCGTCCCTGCCCTAGACGCTCGTGACCGACGCCCTCTAAGGTCGCTTTTATCTGCTGTGCGTTAATATTTTTGCCGCTTATAATGCCGCGCAGCGTTTGCTCTATGATATCGCCCGCAATATTATGCATCAGCGCCTTATGTTGCTCGTTTTTTTCAATGCTGTTGAGAAAAGCCAGCTCGAGGTAGTCGGCCTCGTTGCGGATTTTCCGAGGGCTGTCGTGCTCCTCGTCGGGCTGTGCGGCATCAGGCGCCGTCGTGATGCGGATAAGCCGGTTGATCGGCTTATAGACCGACTGCGTGATATACAGTGAAAACAGCTGGCTGACCAAAATATAAAATAACAGCACCGGCAGCAGCAGTCCCAACAGCTTTGAGGGCGGAATATTGGCGCTTTGATGGTTGGTGCGGGTGATGAACTTCCACCCCAGCAGGTCGGAGGTATGGATGTAATAGCTTGCGTTGTGGTTGTCGCTATCGGCACTCATGAACAGCGCGTCGTTTTCAAAATCCGACTGCTGAAGCCCTGCCGCCATATAATCAAACAGCAGCTGCCTCCGCTGGTCGTAGACATAGATGGTGGTGCCGAACTTCTGATTCTCCGCTTGAATGATGTTATAAAGCTCCGCGCGGTTTATTTCTATAAATAAGACGCCGATAAAGTTTGGAATGCAATAGTCGGCGGCCAGAAAGATGCGGCGGTTGTGCAGCAGCACATGCCATTCGCTGAGGCTTTCGGGATTCCGCCCTTTGGTGCGACCCTCGAGATAGCGGTGGATCAGGTCGCGGTCACCCAGATGCTCGAGATTCATATAGGTGCCGCTGTAGACATAGACCTCGTCGGTGTAGGGCAGATAGAGATACGACTTGCGCACCAGCGCGTTTTCTTCAACCAAATCTCCGAGCGCACGGACAATGCGGTAGGCCGTATCGGTATCAAGCAGTGTTGGCGTAATCATGGCGGAGATAAAATCTCGCGAGCCCATGCTGCTGACCATGTTGTTTGCCAGAAGATCAAACACCAGCTCGACATCAGCTCCGATGCGCTGCAACTGAAAAAGGCTGAGTTCATCGATGCTCTTTTTCTGGTTGCGCACAATCAAGTTGTTGATGAAGGTCACAAAGATGAGCATCGTGATAATTGAAAGTGCTGTTAAAAGCGCAAGTGTTTTGTAAAAAATGCTTCTTCGTTTCAAGACGCTATAGGGCGTATTCTGACTTTTCATGATCCTTCTCCTTACAGCGGAGCAGTTCTAGTATACCATGGGGTCAAGTGAATGGTTCCGTTGGTATAACAGCCGACTTGCGGCTATTATACCATGAGCGTAAGCGAATGGTATAATTGGCCATCGCCGTAGGCGGGCCATTATAATCAAGCGTATAATAGCCGTTCTACGGCTATTATACCATCTGCCGCACGGGGTCACAATGTATAAGAAGACAGGACGGGCGTCCCATTTAGCCCGTCCTATCTTGTGAAAAAAGGTGTCCCTGAGGATTGCGGTTATTTGTCTAATGCTTTCAGGAAGGTATTGACCGTGTCGTCCCCCAGATCCTGACGCAGCAGCTTTTCGACGGCGTCGGCGTTGGCGGCCATCGCCTGAAGCGTATCATCGGGCAGCTCAACCAGCGTCATGTTGGCATCAAGCAAGTTCTGGAGATCGGCCTTGGAGCTCTCAGCCATGGCATTCATTGCAAACGCCTTTGCCTCGTCGGCGGCCGTCTGAAATACCTGTTGATAGTCTGCGGGCATGCTGTCGAACAGAGCTTTGTTCACGATAAACAGGTTCGGGTAGAGAATATGGTGGGTATTGATTACATATTTTTGAACCTCCTGAAATCCGGCGGCAAAAGCGGTGTCATAAGGGTTCTCCTGCGCGTCGACCAGCCCCTGTTGTAACGACAGATAAAGCTCACCAAAGGCGACGGGGGTGGGATTGACGCCCACGCTTTTCCAGAAGGCGATGTGATACTTGTTTTCCAGCGTACGCAGGTTCAGGCCCTTAAAATCGGCCACCGTTCTCATTTCGCGGTTGGAGGTCATCTCACGGAACGAGGCCGCCTGCGCAAAACTCATGAACTTATAGCCGGCCTTTTCAAACGACTTGGTGAGCAGAGCGGCATAATCGCTGTTATTAAGAACAGTGTCAATCTGCGTCTGATCCAATCCGTAGAAGGCGTAGGGCAGGTCGAGCATGGCCAGCTCGGGAATAAACGAGACGGCGGGCGCGGGCTGAAAAATCATGCCGCCGATATCGCCGTTTTGCAGGCTTTGGAGCATTTCGCCATAGGTGCCCAGCTGGGAGCCGGAGTAAACGTCGACGGTGATTTTTCCGCCGGATTTTTCTTCAACAAGGCGCTTGAACTCAAGGCAGTACTTATCGCCGATCGAACCTTCGGCGGCGCCGTGGCCGAATATGTAGTGGAAGGATGGCCCGTCCGGTGCCACAGTGCCGGAGCCGGCGGAAGCGCTGGGTGCGGCGACTGCCGGTTGGCCGCCGCAGGCGGACAGTGCCAGCAAAATTATAATGGCAAGAGTGGCTGCAAGAATCTGCTTCATCTTCTGATTTCTCCTTTTTATTATTTTATCAGTATGAGGCTCAGCTGCGGAATAAACGTGATAATCAGCAGTGCAATCATGAAGAAGCCAATCAGCGGCAATGCCTTTTTGCCTACCGTTAAAACGGGGGTATCGATCATCGGCGACACCACGAAAATATTGAGGCCAAATGGCGGGGTTACGAGTCCGACTGCAAGGCAAACCACCATAATAACGCCAAAATGAATCGGATTGATGCTATAGAGCTTGAGCGTCGGCAGCAGGATCGGCGCCATGATGACGATGGCAGGGCCGGTGTCCATGACCATGCCCAGAAGGAAGAAAAGCGCTACAATAAACAGCAGAACCGCCAACCCCGATGTAAAGGTTGAGGCCATATAGACCGAGATATTTTGCGGAACCCTCAACAGCGCCAGAACTCTGCCAAAGGCGTTTGCCAGCGCCAAAATGAAGCAGATGGGCGCGTAGCCGCGTACCGAGGATAGAATCAACGGCCAGATGTCCCGATACTGCATCGAGCGATAAACATACAAGCTGATGAGGAGCGAATAGATGACCGAGATGCAGGCCGCCTCAGTGGGCGTAAAGGCCCCTGAATAAATGCCGCCAAGAATGATGACGGGGGAGAGCAGCGCCCAGGAGCTTTCTTTTAAGATGGCAAAGAAGCCCTGTGCCTTTAATGCGCTGTGATTTTCGGCGATCTTCTGTTTGTCTTCGCCGCATATTTTACAGTAGATAATCGCGTAAGCCATCAGCAGCAGGCCCACGAGAATGCCCGGGAGAATACCGGCGATAAACAGGTTGCCGACCGAAGCCCCGGTCGCCAGACCGTAGAGTACGAAGGGAATACTCGGCGGAATGATGACGCCCAAACTTCCTGCTGTCGCAATCAGCGCGCCGCAAAATACCTTGTCGTACCCGAGCTCGATCAGAATAGGAATCGTCATGGCGCCCACAGCCGCCGTCGTCGCAGGACCGGAGCCTGAAATAGCGCCGTAAAACAAACAGGTAATAACGGCGGCGCAGGGCATTCCGGCTGTCCGCCTTCCGATGAAGTAGGCGAACACGTTGAACAGCTTTTTAGAAATGCCGCCCCGCGCCATTAGCACGCCGGCAAGGATGAACAGTGGTACAGCCAGAATAGGCGTGCTGTCAGCGCCGCCGAAGATGGCGCGGATGACCGCCTCATAGGAGGTTGAGCCGGTAGCCCGCATCAATGTCGGCCAGATTGTCGAGATGCCAAGCGCCGTGACAATCGGCATGCCTACGGCAAGCCCGATCAGGAAGATTATAAAAATCGCAACACTCAAGTCGGTTTCCTCACTTTCCTGTCAAATAGATGAAATTATTCCAGAACTTCTTGCTGTGCCGGATTGATCTCAGGTGTTTTGCCTGTCAGATCCCAATAAAGCTGCTGAATACTGCGCAGAGAAGCTAGAGCGAAACCGACAGGAATGATGAGATAAATCAAATACATGGGCAGCTCCAGCGCGGGGCTTGTTTGTCCGCTAATTTTTACTTTTAGCATCACAAATATGGCGTAGTAGAACATAAAAGCATAAAATGCGGCGGAGAGCAGCTGAATGAAAGATTCCGTCAAGCGCCTGAGAAACCGGGGCAAAAGGTTTAACAGCAAATCAACGCGCAAAATGGTCTTGTTGCGGATGGTGTAGCCGATGCTCAATAGAACCGTCCATATATACAGGTATCTGGCCAACTCCTCCGGCCAAGACAAGGATAGCTTTAACATACGCATGAAAATCTGAAGTGTCAAAATAATCGTAATGCCGATCAACAACACACCCATGCTGTATTCTTCTAAATGCGCTTCTACTTTTTTGATACGCTTCATAAGGTGATTTTTCCTCCCTTCTTTATCGTTGCACACAGGCCAAAAACATCGAAAAAACCGTTTGAGCGTTTTAGAAGCATCTTCTTCCTTTTGCGGATGGCTAACTGCCCAAACGATCTTATGGCAGATGTTTTTGTTGATTACTGCCAATAATATATAATCGAAAGAGGGGGGTGTCAATGAAAAATGCTGAACAATACTTATTAATTTTAAATAATTCTTTATATATCTGTTTCTTTGTTAAGAATCCATAATAAATGTGCAGATCCTATTTGGGCATTATTACGCGTGCGTGCTTTAAAACTGTTTTGCTCAAGATTAATCGGCTGCATCAATCGCCCCATATAAGTGGCAATGTATTTAGACATTAACTCGGGCTAAGGCAGGGGAGATAGACCTATTAAATCTCTAAGAAAATCGCGATTTCTGAATGAAGGTCTCGCAGGCGACTGAGCCTAAAAGCCTAAAAGCAATTTAATTGCCATGATTTTATGGGCACGGTTGGCAGTTTACAACTGTATTTTCCGTCCATGCGTCCGGTGTCTTTGTCCAAATACGATCCTAGCACGCAGAATATCACAAAATTCCAAACTATTCCCATTTACCACTACGAACAATTGTTCACTTTTGGGGTTTATTCCGGCTTGACATTGTGGTATAATAGCCGAAAGACGGCTATTATACCAGAGAGAATGCGCAACGGCTTGCCGCTTAACGCGGCAACTGCCTATGATGCGCTTGTGGTATAAACCGTAAAACTGTTATTATAGCAAAACGACGCGCAATGGCGCGCCGCGTAGTGCGACTTGCTATTTTTGCCGCGTCATTATACCTATATATTTGTCGCATCGACCCGATGGAGGATCTTGGCAGCCCTCAATAATAAGAACATGTAAAGGAACGGAGCAATGGTAGAGCAACGAAAATTTGAACTGGTTTCTTCTTACAAGCCCACGGGCGATCAGCCTCAGGCGATAGCGCGGCTTGTCGACGGGCTCAACGAAGGCCAACGGGAGCAGACGCTGCTCGGCGTGACCGGCTCGGGCAAAACCTTCACCGTTGCAAACGTCATTGCGCAGGTGAACAAGCCGACGCTGATTTTGGCGCACAACAAAACGCTGGCGGCGCAGCTTTGCTCGGAATTTCGTGAGTTTTTCCCCAATAATGCCGTTGAATATTTTGTCAGCTATTACGATTACTATCAGCCGGAGGCGTATATCGCCTCGACCGACACCTATATCGAGAAGGATTCGGCCATCAACGACGAGATTGAGCGGCTGCGCCACTCGGCCACCGCATCACTGAGCGAGCGCAGCGACGTTATCATTGTGGCGTCAATTTCGTGTATCTACACGTTGGGCGACCCGATCGATTATCACAACATGGTCATCTCGCTGCGTAAGGGGATGGAGAAGGACCGCGACGCGCTGCTTTCAAAGTTGGTCGAGCTGCAATATGAGCGCAACGACGTCAACTTTGTGCGCAACAAGTTCCGCGTGCGCGGCGATTCGGTCGAGGTGTTCCCGTCCTATTATACCGACACCGCCATTCGCATCGAGTTTTTTGGCGATGAGATCGACCGCATCAGCGAGATCAACGTCGTGACCGGCGAGATTAAAAATTTTGTTACCCATGTCGCGATCTATCCCGCCTCGCACTACATTGTCCCGCGCGACAAGATGCTGGTGGCGCTCGACGAGATACGGCATGAATGTGACGCGCGCATACGGTTTTTTCAGGAGAATAACAAGCTTATCGAGGCGCAGCGCATAGCCGAGCGCACGAATTACGATATTGAAATGCTCAGCGAGATTGGTTTCTGCAAGGGCATTGAAAACTACTCGCGCGTCATCGCCGGACGCGAGCCGGGCAGCAAGCCCTTTACGCTGTTTGACTATTTCCCCAAGGATTTTCTGTTCATCGTCGACGAGTCGCATGTCACACTGCCGCAGGCGCGCGGCATGCTGGCTGGCGACCGCGCCCGCAAAAGCAGCTTGATTGATTTTGGTTTCCGTTTGCCGTCGGCGCTGGATAACCGCCCGCTCTCGTTCGAGGAAATGTACGAGAGCATCAATCAGGTTATTTTCGTCAGCGCGACGCCCGGTGCGTTTGAGCTGCAAAAGAGCGGTGCGCCGGTCGAGCAGCTGATCCGCCCGACCGGCCTGCTTGATCCGATTATCGATGTACGCCCGGTTGAAGGGCAGATTGACGATCTGCTGTCCGAGATCAATATTCGTGCCGCGAAAAAAGAACGCGTGCTCGTGACGACGCTCACCAAAAAGATGGCCGAGGATCTGACGACCTATTTGGATAACGCGGGGATTAAAATCCGCTATATGCACCACGATATTGACACAATGGAGCGCATGGAGATCATCCGCGACCTGCGCTCGGGTGAGTTTGACGTACTGGTTGGCATCAACCTGCTGCGAGAGGGGCTTGATATCCCCGAGGTATCGCTCGTCGCGATTCTAGACGCCGACAAAGAAGGTTTTTTGCGCTCTGAAACGTCGCTCATTCAGACCATTGGCCGCGCCGCCCGAAACTCTGAAGGGCATGTTATCATGTACGCCGATTCGGTCACCCCCTCGATGGAGCGCGCCATAACCGAGACGGTGCGCCGCCGCAAGCTACAGGAGCAGTACAACGCCGAGCATCACATCACGCCGACGACCATCAAAAAGGATATCCGGGATATACTCGAAATCTCGAGCCGCGAGACGGTGGAAGGAGAGACCAAGCCTAGAAAACGCATGTCCGAGAAGGACCGGCAGGCGCTGATCATCCGCCTGACCAACGAGATGAAAAACGCGGCCAAGCTGCTCGAATTTGAGCACGCGGCGTATCTGCGCGATAAAATTAAGCAGCTGAAAGACGGTAAAGTGTGATGGCTTTACGGCGTTTAGCGGCCCTGTTGCTGGGGGCAACGCTGTTGTTCGGCTGTGTATCGAGGCCTTTGGACGATGTGCCGCCGACAGCGTCGTTCGAGGCGCGAACATCCGCACCTTCCGATCCGGAAGGTAGCTATGAACCGCTAAAGCTCAGAACACCGCAGACGGTTTATGTCTACCGGTACTTTTTTGATGCAGGAAATTACGAGAAAAAGGAAACTTCTTATACAGGAACGCTGACCCTGCTGCCGCTTATCAATCATATTGCCGAGGCCGCCGGTTTTGATGTGCCACTGCCGATTATCAGCGCCAAAACAGATGTTGACGGCACCATTATGATCGACTTTGAAAAAGCGCTACTTGATTGGACAGAGCAGCGTGATATCTACGTGCTTTTGCACACACTGGCTATGACGCTGGGCCGAAATCTGTCCGGCGCGCAGGTGCAGTTTCGGGTGGCGGGCGATACCGAGCGGTTTGGGGCACTGTTAACCGCACCGCTCGTGCTGGCGCCGGGAGAACCCGTCGACTTTGCCACCATCCTCGCAGGCATCCCTTATGAGGGGCGACGGGAAAGCGGTACAATCGCGCTGCCGATTGCGCCGCCTGACGACACCGCGGCGGAATTTGCCGCATTTTTACACCTCTTGGGACCAATTGAAACAGACGCCGCTTCGCCCACTGAACTCGAGCCGTGGCAGCTGACCAACAGCTGCATTCTGGCCACGAAATATTATTTGAGTATTCCGCAGGAAGGGCACCCGCCGGGCAGCTACCGCAAGGCTCTGGCGTCTATTGCCGATGCACTGTTGGCAAAGGGGCTGGATGAAGAAATGTTCTGGGTTGCCGGCCACGTCCGGCAGACGGCAAAGTTGCTGTACGGCGACGATTTTGCATTGCAGCTCTCGGAAAAAGCTTGCAGGCCGCACCACTATTTTGAAGAGGAGGGTGTCATCGCCCCGTCGCACCGGGGCGGCGGCGACGGATTGACGCCCATTATCCTCGGTTATGAGGCGCTTGAGGACGGTTACAGCGTTGAAGCCGTGTATGTGTATGCGCATGAGGATCAGGGCAGGGTGTGGTATTCGGTCGGTGCACATTCCGATATCCCGGAGGCGCAGCTCAAGGACATTGTCTATAACGAAGCGCCCCGGCGTGAAATTATTTTAAAGCGCGCGCCCGACGGCGGTTTGCAATTTGTCAGTCATCGGTTTTTATAAGTCGCCCAAACGCGGCGATTGAAAGGGGAGCGGTCACAAATGCACAAAAGGTCTTTATTGCCAATTCTACTCGCTTTTTTACTTCTTGTCGGCTGCGGCAGGCAGGCGTTAAACAGCAGCTCGGAGACAGAGTTGGGCGCATCGCAGGCTGAAAGTCAGGCGTCGGAAATTGCCTCGCCGCCCGCCGAGCTGCGCATACCCGGCACCGTCAATGTCTATCGCTTTTTTGGCGACGGACAAATCTATGAAACCACGGAGACCGCCTATTCGGGCGAGGGGAATCTGCTGGCCATCATGAATCACATCGTTGGTTCGCTCGGCGTCACCGAGCCGCTGCCGATTTTGGGCATCACGCAGCAAAAGGGCTTTGTCACCGTCAATTTTGACCAACGTCTGCTCGATCAATTCGACAAAGGCGCACTCTACGAGCTGCTGACGACGCTGGTCATGACGCTGCGGCAGAATGCCATGTCGGTCGAGACGGTGCAGTTTCAGCTCAACGGCGAGGTCGGCATCTTCGGAGAAACCTATGAGCCCGCGCCGCTGGCCTTTGCGCCCGGCGACCCCGCCGAGTTCGCGGCCATTTTGGCCGCCATCCCCTACGAGGGCATCCAGTGGAGGGAAATTGAATGGCCGATCAAGCCGATGGACGGGACGGCGGAGGAAATTTCGCAGTTTTTGTCGGTGCTGGGCAGAATAGATGAGGATGCCGCCAGCCCCGCCGAGCTTAATCCCGTCGACCTGCGTGTGAGCTGTATTCAGGCGACCGCTCACTATTGGAGCACGCCCAATGAATGGGAGCCGGAACGCTACCGAAAAGAGCTGACGCCGATTGCCGATTCGGTTTCGGCAAAGCTCGGCATGACCGAGGATATGTTCTGGATTGCCGACCATGTCCGTCAGACGGCTAGACTTTTGTGTGGCGACGACTTCTTATTGCCGCTTGAAGGCTCCTCCCACTGGCAGTATTTTGAGCAGGAGGGCGTCATCACCCCGCCGCATATGGGCGGCGGTTATAACGTACTGCCCTTTGTACTCAATTACGAAGCAATCTCGGACGGTTACCGCGTCGAGGCGGTTTATGTCTATGAAGGCATGGGCGGGTATTTCGTGTGGGGGGATGAAAACGGCATTCCCGAGAACCAGCTGGCCGACTTTGTGCAAAACAAGGCCCCCCGGCGAGAAATTATTTTAAAGCGCGCGGCCGACGGCGGCCTGCGCTTTGTCAGCCACCGGTTTTTGTAAGCAGTCAGAATAGATACCCTATTTTTAAGTCCACGGAGGAATTGTCACTTGTCAAAGGATCAAATTGTTATCAAGGGTGCGCGCGAGCATAACCTGAAAAATATCGACCTAACCATCCCGCGCGATAAGCTGGTCGTGCTCACCGGCCTTTCGGGTTCGGGCAAAAGCTCGCTGGCATTCGACACGCTTTACGCCGACGGCCAGCGCCGCTATGTCGAGAGCCTGAGCTCCTACGCGCGGCAGTTTTTGGGCCAGATGGAAAAGCCTAACGTCGACAGTATCGAGGGGCTTTCGCCCGCGATCTCGATCGACCAGAAATCCACCTCTAACAACCCGCGTTCAACGGTGGGCACTGTCACTGAAATCTACGACTATCTGCGACTGCTCTACGCCAGAATTGGCATTCCGCATTGTCCGATCTGTGGGCGGGAGATCTCTCAGCAGACGGTGGACCAGATGGTTGACCGTGTGCTTTCGCTGCCCGAAAAAACCAAGATACAGGTTATGGCGCCGGTGATTCGCGGGCGCAAGGGCACCCACCAGCAGGAGCTTGACGCCGCGCGCCGCTCCGGCTACGTCCGCGTCCGCGTGGATGGACATATGTATGATCTGACCGAAAACATCACGATGGAAAAGAATAAAAAGCACACGCTTGAGGTGGTCATCGATCGCTTGGTGGTGTCGCCGTCGATTCGCTCGCGGTTGGCGGGCTCGATCGAGACGGCGCTCTCGCTCACCGGCAGCCTCGTGCTCATCGACGTGGTCGACGGGGAGGAGCTACTGTTTTCACAAAGCTATTCCTGCCCCGAGCACGATATTTCTATCGACGACTTAGCACCCCGCATGTTCTCATTTAATTCGCCGTTCGGTGCCTGCGAGAAGTGCACCGGCCTTGGCACTTTTATGAAGGTTGATCCCGACCTTGTGGTGCCCAATAAAAATCTCTCGGTCCGTGAGGGGGCGATCAAGGCCAGCGGCTGGTATTACGCCGAGGGCGGTATCGCCCAGATGTATTACGAGGGGCTGGCCGAGCATTATGGCTTCTCGCTCGATGTGCCGTTTAAGAAGCTGCCGAAATCGGCGCAGGATGTCCTTTTGTTCGGCAGTAACGGGGAGAAGCTGACGGTTCGGCGCGAGACGGGGAGTATGCGCGGCGCATATCACACCGATTTTGAGGGCGTTGTCAATAATCTCGAGCGGCGCTTTCGCGAAACCTCGAGCCAGTGGATGAAGGAGGAGATTGCGAGCTGGATGAGCTCGGTGCTTTGCCCCGATTGTCATGGAGAGCGTTTAAAGCCGGTGTCGTTGGCCGTGACGGTAGGCGGTATCAACATCAGCCGGTTTTCGGCCATGTCGGTTGCCAAGGCACTGGAATTTTTAGATGCGTTGGTACTCACCGAGCGTGAGCAGATGATCGCCACCCAGATTCTCAAAGAAATCCGCGAGCGCTTAGGATTTTTAAAAAGCGTCGGACTTGAATATCTGACCCTCTCCCGTGCGGCGGGAACCCTCTCGGGCGGTGAGAGTCAGCGTATCCGACTGGCGACCCAGATCGGCTCCTACCTCATGGGGGTGCTTTACATTTTGGACGAGCCCTCGATCGGCCTGCACCAGCGTGACAACGACAAGCTGATCGCAACGTTGCAGCGGCTGCGCGACCTCGGGAATACCGTCATTGTCGTCGAGCACGATGAGGATACGATTCGCGCGGCGGATTTCGTCGTCGATATTGGCCCGGGTGCGGGCGTCCACGGCGGCAACGTCGTTTACGCGGGCGACCTAAAGGGCCTGATGGCCTGCGAAGCCTCGGTTACCGGAAATTATTTGAGCGGACGCGAAAAAATCGCCCTGCCCGAGATGCGGCGGCAGGGCAACGGCCTGATGCTGACGATCAAGGGCGCACGCCACAACAACCTTAAAAATATCGACGTCTCGATCCCGTTGGGAACACTCACGGCGATAACCGGCGTTTCCGGCTCGGGCAAAAGCTCCTTGATCAATGAGATTCTCTATAAAAAACTGGCGGGGGAGTTAAACGGCGCGCGCATCAAGCCCGGTCTGCACGACGAGATTCTGGGGTTGGAGGCGCTTGATAAGGTTATCGCGATCGATCAGTCGCCAATCGGCCGTACGCCGCGCTCCAACCCTGCTACTTACACCGGCGTTTTCACCGATATCCGCGAACTGTACGCCACCACCAACGAGGCGAATCTGCGCGGCTACACCGGCGGACGGTTTTCGTTTAACGTCAAGGGCGGGCGCTGTGAGGCGTGTCAGGGTGACGGCATCATCAAAATTGAGATGCATTTTCTGCCCGATATTTATGTCCCCTGCGAGGTTTGCAAGGGCAAGCGCTATAATCGTGAGACGCTCGAGATTAAATACAAAGGCAAGAGCATCTACGATATTCTTGAGATGACGGTCGAAGAGGGACTAGGCTTTTTTGAGAATATTCCGAAAATTCGCCGCCGCATTCAGACGCTTTATGATGTGGGCTTAGGTTACGTCAAGCTCGGCCAGCCTGCCACCACCCTTTCGGGTGGCGAGGCGCAGCGCGTCAAGCTGGCGACCGAGCTTTCAAAGCGGCCCACCGGCCGGACAATCTATGTGCTTGACGAGCCGACGACAGGGCTTCACACCGATGATGTGCGCAAGCTCATCGAGGTTTTGCAGACGCTTGTGAGCGCCGGAAACTCGGTTGTAGTCATTGAGCATAATCTTGACGTTATCAAAGTGGCCGATTATATTGTGGATCTCGGTCCCGAGGGCGGCGACCGTGGCGGCGAACTGGTCGCTTGCGGTACGCCTGAGCAGATTGTGGACTGCGAAGCCTCCTACACGGGGCGCTATCTAAAAAAGATGCTTTATAATCAAACAACTTAAAAATCGGATTGCCTTTGCGAGTCTGTTTTGTGTATCGTCCTTGTGCCAACGTCACAGCCTGCGTTCTTTGCTTTGCGCGAGACTAAATATCCGCGCAAGTCCTGCATCGGTCGTCAGGCTGTTTGACTATGATGGCGCTTTCAAGCATATAGTGTACGGCATAGTTGTGCATTGCGGCATTTTATGGTATACTAATTTAGTTTATTTAGAATAAAACACAACTCCATTTAAAATTGTTTGGGAGGATGAGCAAATGGGTAATTATTATGCCGATATGCTAAATGCTCAAAGTCTGTTTCGGGTATATGAAACGCACCTTCCTCGCGTCAAACAATATTTGGAGGCGGAGATTGATTTTGTTCGAAAAAACCTTTCGGGATCGGAACGTGTCTTAGAGATCGCCGCCGGCTACGGCCGTATTATAAAAGCGCTTGCCCCATATTGTGGTTCTATTGTGGGCATGGATATTTCAGCTGAAAATGTAGCATTAGGTGGAACATATTTAAAGGATTATCCCAATGCATCCATGGTGGTCATGGACGCTCACAAGATGACCTTTGACGGCACCTTCGACGTTATTCTTTGTTTGCAGAATGGGCTTTCCGCCATGCAAGCCAACCCCGGTGTCGTCAGCAGCATCATTAATCTTCTCGCGCCGGGAGGTAGCGTCTATTTCAGCAGCTACAGCGCTCAATTTTGGGATTGGCGTCTGAAATGGTTTGAGGAGCAGGCGAACAAAGGTCTGCTCGGTGAAATTGACTATAACCGAACAAAGGACGGCGTTATTATTTGTAAAGACGGCTTTAAGGCCATGACCCATTCGCCTGAAAGCCTGAAAGAAATTGGGGATACAGTTGGTTTGCCTTATCAGATCACAGAAGTGGATGAATCCAGTATTTTTCTTATTATTAAGAAAATTAGCGGACTACTTCCCACAATAAAGGAGTATTACAGTGAGAGAGTCCCTCCCATTAACGCTGCCCGGTGAGCAGTTTGAAGATTTTATGCTCGTACGCTCGGCGCAGCTGTTACAGGCGCGTTTTGACCATCCGCCGTTGGCGTATGTGCACAGCTTTGGCTGTCAACAGAACGTTTCAGACACTGAACATATCAAAGGACTGCTGGTCAAAATGGGCTTCGGTTTTACCGACAGTGCTGAAATCGCTGATTTTGTGCTGTTTAACACCTGCGCGGTGCGCGAAACGGCCGAAGACCGTGTGTTTGGCAACGTAGGTGCTTTAAAAAATATCAAACGCGCCCGCCCCGATATGATGATTGCTCTTTGCGGCTGTATGATGCAGCAGCAATCGGTGGCTGACAAAATAAAAAACAGTTTTCCCTATGTCGATATTGTTTTTGGCACAGGCGCGCTGCATCGTTTGCCCGCTATGATTGCCGACCGTCTTTCTATGGACAAGCGGGTATTTGACCGAGAATCTGCAAAAACTGTGGTGGAAGGCGTACCGGTTGTGCGTGAGGAAGGCGTCAAGGCGTGGTTGCCCATCATGCAGGGCTGCGACAATTTTTGTTCTTACTGCATTGTGCCGCATGTGCGCGGGCGAGAGGTTTCGCGCGCGCCTGAAATGGTGGAGGTCGAGGCAAAAGATATTCTGGCGCAGGGCTTTAAAGAAATTACGCTGCTGGGTCAAAACGTTAATTCCTACGGCAAAGGCTTAAATCCGCCCTGCGATTTCACGGCGCTGCTGCGTCGGTTGGATCAAATTCCCGGGGAATACCGCCTGCGCTTTATGACCTCGCACCCGAAGGATTGCACCTTTGAACTTATCGACGCCATCGCCGAGAGCGTGCATATCTGCCACCACATCCATCTGCCGGTGCAGAGCGGCAGCGATCGGGTGCTCAAAGCGATGAACCGACACTACGATGTCGCACATTACCGCAAGCTGATCGCTTACGCCAAGCAACGCATGCCGGATGTTACTTTTTCGAGCGATATTATCGTCGGTTTTCCGGGCGAAACCCACGAGGAATTTTTGGAGACGTTAAAGCTCGTTCAGGAAGTGCGTTACAACGCACTCTTTACTTTTATCTATTCCCGCAGGAGCGGTACCGGTGCGGCCGATATGCCCGATGTGGTAACCGAAAAAGAGAAATCCGAATGGTTTAGGGCTCTCTTAAAGGCCCAGCAGGATATTTGCAGCGAGCAAAATCATGCGATGGTCGGCAAAACGCTGCGTGTGCTGCTCGATTCGGTTGGAAAAAGCGGTGAGGGTTTTGTCGCGGGACGTACCGAGGGCAATGTCATTGTTGAGGCGCAGGGCGATCGCAGTCTGATCGGCTGCTTTGTCGATATCAAAATTACCGATGCAATGAACTGGGCAATGGTCGGAACGATTGTTTGACAGGCGATTGGGGCATCATTTGATAACGCTGTTTTACGCGGAAAGTCTTCCTTTGGCGTTTTGGGACTATTGTTTTTTCTGCCCGATGCGCGCTAAGGCCGGTCGCCAAATGCGGCTTAAATCTTTAATAGGCAATACCGATGCCCGGTAGCCGTGGTACAACCACAAAACGGTAATTACCGGCTGATGTATAAGGGCTTCGCCGCTTAACGTGGCAACCGCCTATGATGCGCAAATTATACCATTCGCTTGTGCTCATGGTATAATATTATAAATATTTTATAAAACAAAGGAGTTACACACATGGATATTATTCAAATGGCGCGTGAACTGGGCAAGGCGATTCAGCAGGATGAGCTCTATCTGAAAATGAACGAAGCCAGCGCCGCCACCGAGAAATCGACCGAGCTTCAAAGCAAGATCAATGAGTTTTCTGAGCTGCGCCTCCAGCTCAACAAAGAGGTTATGAAGGGCGAGGGAGAGAAGGATGAAGATCTGATCACCGAGCTTGACTCTAAGCTGCGCACCCTCTACCAGAACGTCACCGAGGATCCCACGATGATGGCATATAACGCTGCCAAGGCACAGCTTGAGAGCACCTTGAACTTTATCTCGCAGATCATTACCGGCAGCGCCAACGGTCAGGACCCTGACATGATTGAGCAGCAGGCCAGCTGCTCGGGCTCCTGCGGTTCCTGCGGCGGCTGCCACTAAGGCATCGTTAAAACCGGCATGACGCGGCTGTTTACCGCGCGCAGATATGCCGCATAGATTGGCGTGTCTTAGATACGTCGGTTTGACTGCTGCGTTTTTGCAGACGGTCTTAATATTTTTGATTCGAGGTGTTGGGTATGCCGCCGCTTTCTCCAATGATGCAGCAGTATTTTGAGATTAAGGAACAGCATAAGGATCATATTCTGTTCTTTCGTCTGGGCGACTTTTATGAGATGTTCTATGAGGACGCTCAGATCGCTTCCCGTGAGCTAGAGCTGGTGTTGACCGGCCGGGACTGCGGGCAAGAGGAGCGCGCGCCAATGTGTGGCGTACCCCATCATAGCTGTGAGGCCTATATCGCCAGACTGATCAAAAAGGGTTATAAGGTCGCGATCTGTGAACAGGTCGAGGACCCCAAAGAGGCTAAAGGCGTCGTCAAGCGCGAGGTGATTCGCGTTGTTACGCCCGGAACCCTTATTGAAGCGAACATGCTCGACGAGGGTGCGAATAATTATATTGCGTCGGTCTATGCGGGCGAGGAGGCATTTGGCCTCGCCTTTGCCGATATCTCGACAGGGCAGGTGTTTGTAACGCACCTGCCCTCGGGAGATTTAACGCCGTTAAAGAATGAGCTGGCGCGGTTTTCGCCCAGCGAGGTGGTCTTTAACGACAAATTTTTAAACTTTACGGCGATGGGCGTCTTCTTAAAAGAGCGCCTGCGCTGCTGTGCTGATGTTATTACGCAGGAGGCCTACATAAATGATGCGCCCCAAGAACTGATTACCGCCCAATTTGGCGCGACAGCCTGCGCGCCCGAGGGCGCTGCCGCAGAGCCTGAGACAGCCTGCGCGCTGGGTGGGCTGCTGTATTATCTGCACGACACGCAAAAGACGGGGGTCGAGCGCCTGATCACGCTTGAGCGCTATAACGAAGCGCGTTATATGGTGCTGGACGCCACCGCCCGACGAAATTTAGAGCTGACCCAGACGATGCGCAGCGGCGAAAAGCGCGGCAGCCTGCTTTGGGTTATCGACAAAACAAAGACCGCGATGGGCAAGCGCCTGCTGCGCCGTTATTTGGAGCAGCCTCTGTGCCATCCCGTCATGATCGAAAAGCGCTTAAACGTCGTTTCTGAAATTAAGGACAACACGATGCTGCGGCTGGACTTAACCGAACAGCTCGGCGGCATTTACGATATGGAACGTCTGCTCACCCGCATTGTATGCGGGGCAACCAACCCCAGAGAGCTGTGCAGCTTTGCGGCGGCGCTGCGGCAATTGCCCAAGGTGCTGTCGCTGCTTGGCGATTGCCAGTCGCGCTACCTGCGCCAGATCGCTTCCGCCATCGACCCGATGCGGGATATAGAGGCGCTGATTACCGAGGCCATCGCCGACGATCCGCCCGTCTCGACCAAGGACGGCTGGTTCCTGCGCGAGGGTTTTAACCCCAAGCTCGACGAGATACGCGGTCTCTTGACGCACACCAAGGAGTATCTCGCTAAGATAGAATCGGACGAGCGCGAGCGCACCGGCATCAAGAGCTTAAAAATTGGCTATAACAAGGTGTTTGGCTATTACATAGAAATCACCAATTCTTATAAAACAATGGCGCCGCCCGAATATATCCGCAAACAGACGCTTGCCAACTGCGAGCGCTATATCACCCAGCAGCTCAAGGAGCTTGAGGATAAAATTTTGACCGCGCGCGATAAGCTGATTGTGCTCGAGTTGCGGCTTTATGAGGCGCTGCGGCTGCAAATTGCATCACAGACCGAGCGTATTCAGAAAACGGCCGACGCCGTCGCACAGCTGGATGTTTTTACCGGCTTTGCGACGCTCGCTTCTGAAAACAACTACTGCCGTCCGCAAATTACGACAGACGGGGCGATTATGATAGAAGATGGCAGACATCCCGTTGTGGAACAGATTTTAGGCGCCTCCCAACGCTTTGTCGCAAACGACTGCCGGTTAGATTTAAACGAAAACCGCGTCGCCATTATCACCGGCCCGAATATGGCGGGTAAATCTACCTATATCCGTCAGGTGGCGATCATTGTGCTTTTGGCGCAGGTCGGCTGCTTTGTCCCGGCCCAGTCGGCTTCCATCGGTGTGGTGGACGGCATTTACACCCGCGTTGGCGCGTCGGACGATCTTTCTACCGGGCAGTCGACCTTCATGGTCGAGATGAACGAGGTGGCGCAGATTCTGAAAAGCGCTACCGAGAACAGCCTGCTGATATTGGATGAGGTCGGACGCGGCACTTCCACCTTTGATGGCATGAGCATTGCGCGCGCGATGCTTGAATATATCGCAGACCGCAAAAAGCTTGGCGCAAAGACGCTGTTCGCCACCCATTACCATGAGCTCACCGAGCTGGAGCAGTGCTTGCCCTGCGTCAAAAACTACAATACAGCGGTCAAAAAGCGGGGAGATGACATCACATTTTTGCGCCGCATCGTGCCTGGTGCGGTGGATGACAGTTACGGCATTGAAGTTTCAAAGCTGGCGGGCATCCCTGAGTGGATCATTAAGCGCGCACACGAAATATTGGCGGATTTAGAAGCGGACAGGCCGGTGGCGGAGCGCCGAAGCAGCGTAAAGCGAATGAGCTTGTCGGACGAAGAAACGCCGCAGTTAGCGTTGCCGCAGGTCTCCGCGCTTGAAACCGCGCTGAAAAAGCTTGATCTCAATACGCTGACGCCTCTTGAGGCGCTTAACAAAATGTACGAATTCAAAGCCATGCTAAATTAAACGGATGATTCGATTGAAAAGAGGTGTTTTGCCATGGGGAAGATTAACGTGCTACCCGCTGCGGTTGCCGAGCTGATTGCTGCGGGCGAGGTGATCGACCGGCCCGCATCCATTATTAAAGAGTTGGTTGAGAATGCGCTCGATGCCGGGGCTACCCGTATAACGGTCGAGCTGCAAAATGGCGGAATCACCTATCTGCGTGTGACCGATAACGGCAGCGGTATGACATGCGAGGACGTGCCGCTCGCGTTTATCCGCCATGCCACAAGCAAAATTGCCTCTGAAAGAGATCTCGACGCAATCGGAACGCTCGGTTTTCGCGGAGAAGCGTTGCCCTCGATCGCGGCGGTCAGCCGTGTAAAGGTTACTACCCGTACAGCTGATATTCCGACCGGCTGCCGCTATTCCATTTCGGCCAACGAGCCGCCGGTGCTTGAGGATATCGGCTGCGCGGTCGGTACCAGCTTTGAGGTGCGGGATGTGTTCTATAACACGCCCGCGCGTATGAAGTTCTTGAAAAAGGATGCCACCGAGGGCAATGCAGTTGCTTCGCTGATGGATAGGCTGGCGCTGGCAAATCCCGCCGTTTCGTTTGAGCTGATTCGAGACGGCAAGCGGATGCTTAAAACGCCGGGCGACGGCAAGCTGCTGTCAGTGCTGCGCGTTGTCTGCGGAGCCGAGGTCGCCGCCGGCATGATTCCCGTGTCGCTTAAAGGCGAGGGCATATTAGTCACCGGCCTGATTTCCCGGCCCAATGTCTCAAGGAGCACCCGCTCGTTGCAGACCTTTTTTATCAATTCGCGTTATGTCCGCTCTAAAACCTGCGCAGGTGCTGTGGAGGAGGCCTATAAAAATCGGCTGATGTCGGGGCGTTTTCCCGCCTGTGTGCTGAATCTTGAGGTTGACTTTGACACGGTGGATGTCAACGTGCATCCAGCCAAGCTTGAGGTGCGCTTTTCAAACGAACGGGCGGTTTACAACGCGGTATATGCCGCCTGTGTCGACGCATTATCACAGCAGGAGCATTCAACCGGCGATTTTAACCGAAAGCGCGTCAATACCTTTTCGCTCTCAGATTTTGATTACGCCGGGCGGCAGGTATCTTTAAACCAGACCAGCCGGGCGGCGGACAGCTTTGAGCCCGCGTTTACTTCAAGCGTCGTGCCGACGACGGCCAGAATAATATCCACGGATTATCTGCCGCCTGTCGCCGCGCTTGAGGCCAACACGTTGCTCGAGCTGCGCGATGACACCCAGTTAAGCCCGACGGCGCCGGCGCGGCCGACTGAATATCCATCGGCTGTGGCCTATGCCCGTAATGTGCTGATCGATATTGAAAAAACAGTACAGGAAAAGCCTAAGATTACCGTGAATACCGTTGTGCCCTCGGCCCCCGGCGCTTATTCTGAGGCGCATGTGGTTGACAATGTCGGCATAGCGATCGAGACGCGCCCTGTCGCTGCGCGGGCGGAAATGGCGGATGTAGCGTCCGATAATCTCAGGCTCGACCGCGGTCTCGAGCCGGAGCCGGTAAAAGAAAATGCGCCGGAGGTACAGCCCTACCGTATCATCGGCGAGTTATTTGATACTTACATTCTCGTCGAGCAGGCCGGGCAGTTCATTATGATAGACAAGCACGCGGCCCATGAGCGCTATATTTATAACAGCATTAAGCATCTCGAGCATGCGGCCGACCGCCAGATTTTTCTGACGCCTCAAGCCGTAACGCTGCCGCGCGACGACTATTTTGCCCTCACCGAGCACCCTGAGGCGCTGCAAACGCTGGGCATTGTCGCCGAAGATTTCGGCGAGGGAACGTTACTGGTGCGCGAGCTGCCGATGCTTTTAGACGGCTTTCCGGTTGCCGAACTGCTCGGCGAGGTGGCCAGAGCGCTTCTATCTAAGAAAAACAGCGTAACGCCGCAGTTGCTAGACGAGCTGCTTTATTCGGTTTCATGCCGGGCGGCTATTATGGCAGGTAAGCGGTCAACATTGCCCGAAATGGGACTAATCGCCGATATGGTGTTGGGCGAGGCGCAGATTCGTCACTGCCCGCACGGTAGACCGGTTTTAATAACCTACACACAACGCGAGGTGGAAAAGCTCTTTGGCAGAATTGGATAATGGCTCAAGCTCAAAAAAGATTCCTGTGGTAGCGGTCGTCGGACCGACCGCCTCGGGCAAGACCAAGCTCGGCGTCGATATCGCGCTGAGATTTAACGGCGAAGTGGTTTCGGCCGACTCAATGCAGCTCTATCAGGGTATGGCGATCGCTACCGCCAAGCCGACATCAGCGGAAATGCAGGGGGTGCCGCACCATCTGATTGACTTTTTGCCACCCGAAGAGGGTTACAGCGTCGCCAGATATGTCGAGGATGCCACCGCCGTCATTGCCGATATTGCCGCGCGCGGTAAGCTGCCGGTGCTGGTGGGGGGGACGGGATTATACGTCGACAGCCTTTTGGGCGGTGTACGGTTTTCTGAGGAGCAGGGCGACCCCCAGCTTCGCGCACAGCTTTATGCGCAGGCGGCACAGCTTGGCAACGAGGCGATGCATGCGCTGCTGGCTGAAATAGACCCCGATTATGCCGCGGGTCTGCACCCGAACAATCTGGGGCGGGTGCTTCGGGCGCTCGAGCTTTATTACGCAACCGGCAAAACGATGAGCGCGCAGCTCAAAAGCTCGCGTGAACGCCCCTCGGACTATGCGCCGATCATGCTGGGCCTGAGCTTTTCTGACCGGGCGCTGCTCTATGCGCGCATCAACCGCCGTGTCGACGTCATGCTGGAGCAGGGGCTCATCAACGAGGTGCGGACGTTTTATCAGACGCATAATCCCAAAACGGCGGCACAGGCCATCGGCTGCAAAGAATTTTTGGGCTATTTAAACGGCGAAAAGACGCTGGCGCAGTGTACTGAGGATTTAAAGCGCGAGACCCGGCGTTATGCCAAGCGCCAATTAACGTGGTTTAAACGCAATGCACAGATCGCATGGCTGCATCACGATGAATTTGACAGCTATCCGGCGCTGCTTAGCGAGGCTTTTAGCCTCGTTTCTAACGGGTTGGCGCATAGATAATTTTTTAAGACAAGGACGGTGGTGTAAATGAATGGCCGACTGACCGGTGTGCTGCTTTCGACGATGATGATTCTGTTCGTCACCTTTTACAGCATTTACACCGGCGTCCGTTATTTTTATTCGCCTTATCAGACCGAGACGGCTTTTACCTATACCGTTTCGGACTATTACCGCGCTAAGGCCGTTATTATCCGCAACGAACAGCTGCTGACACAGCAACCCGACGCGTCCGGCGTTCTCAGCTATGTCAAACCCGACGGCGCGGTGGTGATTCCAGGCTCGGTGATTGCAAAGGTCTATACCGATGCGGCCCAGCTGCGCAGTCAGATGCAGGTGGAGCAGCTCGATCGCGAAATTGCCCTCTTGGGTGAAGCGCAGCGTACATCCGCACAGCTTTTAGGAGCCGACACGCTGCGCGCTCAGGTCAGCGACACGGTGGGCGGTCTGGTCGATGCGGCGATGCGGTACGACCTTTCGGATGTCAATGATGTGCGCAACCGGTTGCAGCTGCTGTTGGGCAAATACCGCATCTCCACCGGGCGGGATACCAACTATGCCGAGCGCATTACCTATCTCCAAAACGAGAGGGGCCGGCTGGCCGCTGCGGTTTCACAGCCGATTCAAAGTGTCTCGATCAACACGGGTGGCTATTTCTGCTCGACAGCCGACGGGTATGAAATGCGTCTGACGCCTGATTTTGAGTCGCTTTCGCTTGATGATTATCGGCGCGCCATCAATGGTACCATGAAGGTGGAACCGGTTAGTACGATCGGCAAGGTGCAGCAGGGGCATGACTGGTATCTGGCGCTGGTTGTTGATAAAAACGATACCAAGCGTTTTGTTCCGGGTACAATGGTCGAGTTGGATTTTAATGTTCAGGGCTGCAATGATATTCCGGCTTCGGTTTATCGTGTCCTACCCGACGACAGCGGCGACGCGGTCGTCATTCTCAGGACCAATTATATCAATGTGACGCTGATTAATCTGCGGCAGGTCGACCTCGATATTAGCTTTAAATCCTACACGGGGTTGCGCGTCGGCAAGCAGGCGCTGCGTTATGAGGGCCAGACCGAGGGTGTTTATGTCAAAAACGGCAACTTGATCACCTTTAAGCCGATACAACGTATTTACACCGGCGAGAATTTTGTGCTGTGCACCAGTCCCGCGAGAAACGAAGAAGATACCGGCTATGAACCGATAAATCAATTCGACGAAGTGATTGTAAAGGGGACGGATATCTATGACGGAAAGATCGTCTGATATTGGTGAAAACGTCAAGGTGTTGATGGAACGGATCGCGCTCGCTGCGCAGCAGGCGCACCGCAGCGCCGCCGATGTCCGGCTTATGGCAGTAACCAAGACCAACAGCGCGCAGCGCGTCAACGAGGCCGTTGCCGCCGGTATTACGCTGCTGGGCGAAAATCGCGCGCAGGAGCTTTTAGAAAAATACGACGATTACCACAAGGACAAGTGCGAAATTCATTTTATCGGTCATTTACAGACCAACAAGGTCAAAGCGATTATCGACCGGGTATCGCTGATTCAGTCGGTGGACAGGCTGTCGCTGGCTGAAAAAATAGACCGCTGTGCCGCAGAGACAGGGCGCGTCATGCCGGTGCTCATTGAGGTGAATATCGGCAACGAGGCGTCAAAGTCGGGCGTTCTACCGCAAATGCTGCCTGAGCTGTTGGCTCAGATGGCCGGATTGAGCCATCTACAGGTGAAAGGTTTGATGTGCATTCCGCCGAATGTAACAGACGACCTAACAAAAGAACGATATTTTGCGCAGATGTACCGTCATTTTATTGACATCAAGGCAAAAAAAATGGATAATGTCTGTATGGATATTCTGTCTATGGGGATGTCTGGTGATTTTCCGCTTGCGATTAAGCATGGAAGCCACATTGTCCGGATAGGCAGAGAACTTTTCGGAGAAAGACTGTGAGGGATATTATAGAATGGGTATGATGGATAAATTCCGCAGTTTTATGGGAATGCCCGACGAGGACGATTATGAAGAGGATTATGATTATGAAAAAGA
>JAEWBS010000013.1 GCA_023391005.1 Bacillota bacterium
GTGGCAGAACCGACCTCGACGGCGGCGACTACCCGACCATTTTAAATTCGCTTAAAAAGCTGCACGACCTGCCCGGCGACTACAATGTGCTGCCCGGCCACGACGAGCTGACCACGCTCGGTGAAGAACGTCGTTACAATCCCTATATGAGAGAAGCGCTTAAATGATTTTGATGACCCATGGTTTTACCCACACCTATGAAATAGAAATGCTCGCGCGCATGCTGTTTCCGGCGCTGACTTTAGGAACGCCGGAGGCGCTGCCCGCGCTCAATGCCGCACAGGATTATCTGCTGGCCGAGATGTTAGCGGATGATAGCGGCGATTTGCAGCTTATGGTCACGCTGCGGCGCGGTGGCAGCCTATATACCGGGCAGGAGACGTCAAAATCGGATATTTCAGAAAAAGAGCGGGTGGTAGCACTCGCTCGCGTTTTATACGGCACGGCGCTTAAAAGCGGCTGCCGCGCTTTGCGTTGGGGCATTCTGACCGGTATCCGCCCGGTTAAGCTGTTCCATGCGTTGGCGGCGCAGGGGCTGCCTGAGCAGGAAATCAACACGCAGCTCTGCGCCCGCTACCTGCTTAGTGACGAGATGGCGCAGCTTGCCCAAACGGTCAGACGCGCTGAAAAAAAGATCAACGATCAAAGCCTGCCGATGGGCTTTAGCCTGTATATTTCCATTCCGTTTTGTCCGCAGCGGTGTAGCTACTGCTCATTTGTGTCCCAATCGGTGGACAAAATGCGGCCGCTTGTCGCGCCCTATGTTGAGCAGCTCTGCGCTGAAATTGCCGAAATCGGTCAAATTGTAAAGACGTTGGGCTTGACGCTGCAAACCGTTTATTTTGGCGGCGGCACGCCGACGACGCTCTCTGCGGAACAACTTACCAAGATATTTTTACAAATTGGTGATGCTTTTGACCTGTCGAATCTGTTAGAATATACAGTAGAAGCCGGACGACCCGATACGATCGACCGCGAACGGCTATTAGCCTTAAAGGCGGCGGGCGTGACGCGCCTGAGCGTCAACCCCCAGACCATGAACGACGATGTGCTGTCCGCCGTAGGCAGAATGCACACCGCCGGGCAGGTGGTGGAGGCCTTCGTACTCGCGCGTGAAATCGGCTTTGAGAACATCAACATGGATCTGATCGCGGGATTGCCCGGTGATACGCCCGAAAGCTTTGAAAATTCGCTTAAAAAGGTGCTGGTGCTGAATCCGGACAATATAACGGTGCATACGTTAACGCTAAAGCGCGCCAGTACGCTGGCCGAAGACCCAGCCGCAGTGGCAAGAGAATATGCGCGGCATGCCGAGGTGGCCCAAATGGTCGACACGGCACGGCGGCTCATCTGCGCGGCGGGGTATGCGCCCTACTATCTCTACCGCCAGAAAAACGCGGTGGGCAGCCTTGATAACACCGGTTATGCCAAGCCCCAAAAAGAAGGGCTTTACAACGTCTTTATTATGGATGAGACGCATACAATATTAGCCGCCGGCGCTGGCGCCGTCACCAAGCTGCGCGCCCCATATGGAGCGGATATTGAACGCATCTATAACTTTAAATATCCGGCGGAATACCTCTCGCGCTATCAGACCATCTCAGATCGCAAGGAAAGGGTGAAGCAATTTTATGAAAATTATTAGCAAGGTTAAAAATTCACACATCGATGTTGCCGAAATTAATGCGCTGGTTCAAAATCCGGCCGGTTTTATCGCCTATTGCGAAAAGGGCTATTTTGATCAGATAAACGAAATTGTTGAGCAGGTTCTCTCAAGCAATGGACGCTACCGTGTAATATTGCTGGCTGGCCCTTCCTCGTCGGGCAAGACGACGACCGCGCATAAGCTGTCGGAAGGATTTGCCAAAAACGGCGTGCACGCACCGGTGGTGTCGCTCGACGATTTCTTTTTAGGCATGGCCAGCTACCCCAAGCTGCCCGACGGCACGCCCGATATGGAATCGGTCGAGGCGCTCGATCTGCCGTTGATCAACGCGACGCTGGGCTGTCTTTTAGGGCAGGGCTGCGCAACCTTTCCGGTCTTTGACTTTAATAACAGTGTTCGTGCGCCGCACACCAATGTCATTGAACTCGGAGAACGCGGCGTGCTGATTGTCGAGGGACTGCACGCGCTTAACCCCAGACTTGTCGAGGTGCTCGACCCCAGCGCGCTGTACCGCGCCTATGTGAGCACCCGAACCAAATATATGGATGGCGAAACCGAGGTACTGACCCCGAAGGACGCCAGACTGATCCGCCGCATGGTGCGGGACCACAACTTCCGCAACCGCTCTCCGCTTGAGACGCTTTTGGCGTGGGAGGATGTGCTCGACGGTGAAGAAAAATATATCTATCCCTTCAGGGACGGCGTAGATTATAAAATCGATTCCTCGCTTGACTACGAGGGCTGCGTTTTCCACCACTACATACTACCGATGATCGAATCGTTAAAAGACGACCGAGTTTACTCCGGCAAGGTTAAGCAGATTGTCGACCTGCTCGAGGCGTTTGACGATATTGACTATCGCTATATTCCCGAAGATTCGCTGCTGCGGGAGTTCATCGGAAGTACATCGGAAGTTGAGTCTAAAAGTACCAAAAACCTATGAGAAGCATTGTATTTTTTGTCCTATCGCGGTATAATATAAGAACAATACAGTGAAGGGGCGTGGGGTTTATGTCGGCTTTTGGCAGCGTGATGAATATGGTGCGGGATGCTGCAAGTATAGCGACTAAAAAAACGGGAACGGCTGTTGAGCTTTCGAAATTGAAGCTTCAAATGATGCAGCTTCGTTCTCAAATGCAGAGCACTTATGAGCGGGTTGGAATATTGACTTATGAACAGCAAAAAACGGGAACCGATAATTATGAACTGATCTCGGTATGCATTAAAGAAATTGATTCGCTTTTGGTGCAGATCAATGACCTCAACGCCGCTATCGCCACCATTAAGGACGGGGTTAGGTGCCCCAACTGTAATATGGCCAACCCGATCGACACCCCCTACTGCAAAAGCTGCGGCGTCAACCTGAGCAAAAATCGGGAATAATCAGAATAAAAATACTGCGGAGTGTCTATCCGCAGTATTTTTTTGCGCTTATCACTACGGTCTGCATATTCACCCCCCAGTATTAAATAAAGATGCAAGAGGGGGGGAGACCATTGAGATCAAAAGGACAGTCGTTTGTGTCAGGGGCGGCCACGCTGATGCTGGCCGCCGTTGTGGTTAAAATTATCGGTGCGCTTTTCAAGATACCGCTGACCCGCATCTTAGGCGGCGAGGGCATGGGCTATTACATGACCGCCTACAGCGTTTTTAATCCGATTTATGCGCTGAGCGTGGCCGGGTTTCCGGTGGCGGTATCCAAGCTGACCGCCTCCGCGATCGCCAAAGGCAGACGCCGGGAGCGACAGCGCATCATGTCGGTTGCGCTCGTGCTGTTTCCGCTGATCGGGTTGCTGCTGTTTGGGGTCATCTATTTTACAGCGCCTTTTTTTGTGACGGTGGTCGGCAATCAGAACGCATTAAGATCGGTGCGGGCCATTGCGCCTGCGGTGTTTTTCTGTTGTATAACCTCGGTTTTCAGGGGATACTACGAGGGTAGCCGCAATATGGTACCGACGGCGTTTTCGCAGGTGGTTGAGGCGGTTGTCAAGCTTGTGGTGGGTCTGTTTCTCGCTTTTCGCTGTGTCGAAGGCGGCCTATACAGCTTTAGCACAACCGGCAGTGTATTCGGGGTGGCGGTCACCAGCCGGGCACAGGCGATGACCGTTCTCGCACCGTATGCCGCGGCCGCGGCGGTGTCGGGCGTTGCGATCTCGACGGCGGCGGGCAGCGTGGTCATCGCGCTTTATCATCTGCTGCAAAAGGGCGAGACAGCGTCGGGGCAAAGCAGCATATCGTCCGCCAAGGCAGCCTCACTGTTGCTTGGCATGGCGCTGCCGGTTTCGGCGGGTGCGCTCGTCACCAATATCTCGTCAATCGTCGATCTGGTGTCGGTGATGAATCGCATCAGTTTTGCGGCGCAGCACGACTGGGAGGCGCTGTGCCGCAGCCACCCCGACGCGATGCTGCAAAGCATGCACGCTGAGCGGGTCGCGAATTTCCTCTACGGCTCCTACACCGGACTTGCGATCACGATTTTTAACCTTGTGCCCGCGCTCACCGCCGCACTCGGCACCTGTGCGCTGCCGATGATCGCGGCGCTCTCCTCTCAGGGCAGAATGGCGCAGCTGCGCCAGCAGGTGGAATCGGTCATTCGTGTCACCATCATCCTCGCCATGCCGATGGGCCTCGGCATTTGCTGCCTGTCCGAGCCTATTTTATCGGCTATCTTTGACAGCAACCCCATTGAGGTGGCTATTGCGGCCCAATTGCTGCGCCCAATGGGTATTGCAGCGGTTTTTGTGGCGGTTTCCGGTGCGGTGAACAGCATGCTGCAAGCCGTGGGACGGGTGTATGTGCCGGTCAAGATGATGCTTGGTGGGGCGCTGATCAAATTCCTGATTAATTGGGCGCTGATTTCGGTACCCGCCATCAACATATCGGGCGCGCCTTGGGGGACGCTGGGCTGTTATCTGTTTATCATGCTCGGCGGCACGGCGGTGCTCATGCGTACAATAGACGGCAATATCGGCCTGTTTCCAATGTTTTTGCGCCCTCTGTTTTCTTCGGCGTTCTGCTGCATGACGGCGCTGTGGGTTTTAGGCGCACTTGAGGGACGATATTCCGACCGACTGGCGCTGGTATTGTCGATTCTTTGTGGCGGATGCGTCTATCTGGTTACGCTTTTGCTCTCAGGCGGAATACAAGAAAACGATTTGTATTTGCTTAAAAGTGACTCAAAAATAAAAAAACTGCTTTTATTATGGTGCAAATCCCCTTGCAAATCGCGTTACAATGCGGTAAAATAAGTAAGGCATTTTACCGATAAAGAAGGAGAATTTAAGCCGGCATGGCGTTTGAGCTAAAACAGAATTATAAGGTTTCCGATTTGGTTAGAATTATGTCGCTGCTGCGCGACAAAGATGGATGTCCGTGGGATTTGGAGCAGACGCATCAAAGCATCCGCAAGAACTTAATAGAAGAGGCTTATGAGGTCGTTGAGGCCATTGACGCGAACAACGCCGATATGTTGTGCGAGGAATTGGGGGACCTGCTGCTGCAGGTGGTATTCCACAGCCGTATCAGCGAAGAAGCCGGCGACTTTTCTATTGACGATGTGGCGGATGGCATCTGCAAAAAATTAATTTTAAGGCATCCGCATATTTTTGGCGATACAGTGGTCAATAATTCTAAACAGGTTCTTGAGAATTGGGATGAGATCAAGAAACAGGAAAAAGGCCAGACGACCGTCTCAGAAACGCTGCACAGTGTGCCCAACCTTTTGCCCGCGCTGATGCGCAGCCAAAAGGTGCAAAAGCGCGCGGCAAAATCCGGTTTTGATTATCCCGATGCGGCTGCGGCTTTGGCCGATCTTGAAAGCGAGATCGCCGAGCTCAAGGCTGCCATGCTCCAGCAGGACAGCCTATCTTGCTGCGAGGAATTAGGTGATGTGCTGTTTTCGGCGGTGAATGCGGCAAGAATGCTGGATATTGACGCCGAAGAAAGCCTGACGGCGTCCTGCAATAAGTTTATAAAGCGGTTTGACGCGGTAGAGCTGCTTGCAGAACGTGAAAATGTCGATTTAAAGCATGCGCCGCTCGATCGGTTAAACAAGCTTTGGGGCGATGTAAAAAACGCACAAGGCAGGTAATGGCTGTTTAAAAACTAAGAATTTGGTCTACTTTACTGTAAAAGGCAGCGGTCGCATAAAAGTGTTGAGATTGGCAAAACATCCCCGTCCTTATCACCGTGCATGTTGCCCGATAGCGAAACAGGCGTTGATTTTGTGTTTTTAAGCAACTTGAAAGTAAAGATGTAAAAATTATTGGAGGTTTTATTACTATGACAAAAGCAGATCTGATCGGAATTGTTGCAGCAAAGACTGAGCTTTCCAAGAAAGACAGCGACAAGGCTGTTACCGCCGTTGTTGACGCGATTACCGAGGCTCTTGTTGCCGGAGAGAAAGTCTCTCTCGTCGGTTTTGGCGCTTTTGAGGTAAAGACCCGCGGTCCCAGAAAGGGCATCAACCCCAGAACCAAGGAAGAGATCACCATTGCCGCTTCCAAGCTGCCTTCTTTCAAGGCCGGCAAGGCGCTCAAGGACGCCGTTGCCAAGTAAGGCTTTAATAAAGAAAATTATATGGCCGGCGCACAGGTTTTAGCTTTTGCGCCGGCTTATTTGCTTTTTGGAGGTCCTCCATGAGACTTGATAAATATCTAAAGGTATCCCGACTGATTAAGCGGCGCACCGTCGCCAACGAGGCTTGTGACGCCGGGCGCATTTTGGTCAACGACAAGGTGGCGCGCGCGTCCTACGACGTCAAGGTCGGCGATAAAATTACCGTCGGGCTGGGCGCCAAGCCGCTAAATGTCAAGGTCATCTCGGTGGCGGAACACGCCAAGAAGGATGAAGCTTCCGACCTTTACACCGTTATCGAATAGCCGTTGGCGCTTAGTATTCCCGCCGCCCAACTGTCTTTTGAGCATAACCGCCGTGGGGCGGCTCATACAATAGGATGGATGTATGAGCCAACGTGCGGGGAGGTAAGCCATATGGCAGAAGATAAGAGCATGCTGCGGCAGCAGCACAAAGTCTTGATGGACGGCAGGCGCGCGCTGACCATCACCGGCGTGACCGATATTGACAGCTTTGACGAGCAGATGGTCGCTGTTTTTACCGACGTCGGCGAGTTGGTCGTGCGCGGAAGTAATCTGCATCTGGGCAAGATCGACGTGGAATCGGGCGAGCTCGCGCTCGACGGTGAGATTGATTCGCTGGAATATACCGATAACGTCTCTTCGCGCCAGAGCCTGTGGAGCAGGCTGTTCCGCTGATGACCGATACGCCGCTTTTGCTTTCTTTAAGCGCCGAATGCCAGTATTTTCTGCGCGCCTGTCTGCTGGGCGCGGCGCTTGGCGTGTTTTTTGATTTTTTCCGCATTCTACGCCGCTCGTTTGGGGGCGGCACTGTTGTTGTCGCTCTGCAAGATTTGTTTTACTGGCTCGTCGTCGGTTATGCAACCTTCAGCTTTTTGCTGCGGTACTGCGACGGCCGGTTGCGCTGGTTTGTGTTTTGCGGCGAGCTGCTGGGCTGGACGCTTTTCAGGCTGACGCTGGGCGGCTTGTTTGTGGCACTCGGCAGCGGTGCTTTAAATTTGATCATACGGCTGGTGACAGGTATGATCAGACTGATTATTTGGATCATTCGTCTGCTATTCAAAGTTTTGGCAGCCCCGTTTGTATTTTTATACCGTGTTTTCGGCATACGGATAAAAACAGCGGCTGTCAATCGTGTCAATCATGTAAAAAAAGTATGTCGTAATCGCAAATTCCGCTTGAAAAAGCGCGTTGAATTATTGTATAATTGCTATATACCGCATTTTGGCGGCAAGCGTCACCAGCCAGTACAGGGAGGGGTAAATGTGTCAAAACGAAAAAAGCGTAAAGCAAATTGGCTTGTACGTTTCTTTATGCTTTGTTTTGTCGGATTCGTTGCCGTTTCTTTGATTGGCATGCAGGTGGAGGTGACCTCCAAACGGCGGCAGCTTTTGGCGCTGCAGCAGAATGTTGCGCAGCAACAGCGTCTCAACGCCGAGACGCAGCGCCTTCTCAACGGCGAGAACGATGAGGAATATATTGAGCGCGTCGCACGGGATAAGCTGGGGTACGCTTATCCGGATGAAAAAATTTTTATCGACCGTTCCGGTAACTAGCGCGGTTACACAAGCAAACAGGATAATAATTTTGGGAGGATCTATTCATTTATGGCGGTTGAAGTCGGGTCTATTGTAGAAGGCAAGATCACAGGTATTACAAAATTTGGCGCCTTCGTCGAACTCCCGGGTGGGAAAACAGGAATGGTGCATATTTCTGAAATCGCAGCTACATACGTTAAGGAAATTCGCGATTTTCTTCAAGAGAATCAGACCGTTAGCGTAAAGGTGATTGCCATTACCCCTGAGGGTAAGGTCAATCTTTCTATTAAACGCGCGATAGAGCAGCCGCCGCGCAGCACCAATGCGGGACCGCGTTTTGGCCAGTCGCAACGGACAGCGCCTCCTCCCAGACGCACAGGGCCCGGCAACGATATTGATTTTAGCCGTCAAAACAACGGGCCGCAGAACTTTGAAGATATGCTCAGCCGGTTTAAGCAGACCAGCGACGATAAAATGTCCGATATCCGGCGCAATCTGGACAGCAAGCGCGGAAGTGCCGGTCCCAAACGCCACAGCAAGTAAGCTGCGCTGCGTTTGGGCGTGGGTCTTGGCGCGTCAAGCACACTTGCCCATGGCGGGTTGATTATAATACGGCGCAAACAGGGGCTGCCGACGCGGCCCCTTTATTTTTGGGCCGTCCGTATGCTGCAAATAAGCGCAGTGCAGTTGGGTAAGCTTAAATAAATACAAAATTTTTGCTTTAGTATCTAGCGCGGACGTCTCTTGATGAATGCTTCATTCATTTGGGGACGCCCGTTGTCGCTTGGAGGATTTATGCTAATTATAAATGTCAGAATTGAAACGATGCAGGGTGAAGTCATTCCCAACGGATTCATCCGCGTTGTCGGTGATAAAATCGCCGAGGTTGGGCCGATGTCGGCGCTGTGCCGCGAGGGAGATGAACCCTGCTATGATTTTGCGGGCGCCTGGGCACTGCCCGGTCTCGTGGATGCGCACAGCCATCTGGGCCTGTTTGGCGACGGTCTCGGCTTTGAGGGGGACGACGGCAACGAGGTTTCCGACCCTGTCACGCCGCAGCTGCGGGCGTTTGACGGCATCAACGCGCTTGACCGAGGCTTTTCAGAGGCGCTCGACTACGGTGTGACGACCGTTATCACGGGGCCGGGCAGCGCCAACGCCATCAGCGGACAGGCAGCCGCGGTCAAGACCGGCGGCTGCTGCATCGACGATATGCTGCTGCTGCCCGCGGCGGCGATGAAATTTGCGCTGGGCGAGAACCCCAAGAGCACCTATGCGCCGCGCTCACAGACGCCGGGCACCCGCATGGGCACCACGGCGCTGATCCGTGAGGCGCTCTATGCCGCGCGCCGCTATCAGGAGGATTACGAGCGCTTTGAGCAGGATGAAGAGGATGAACTTGATCCGCCCGAGTTTGACGCCAAAAGCGAGGCGTTGTTGCCGGTGCTGCGCGGCGAGCTGCCGGTGCACATCCACGCCCACCGCGCCGACGATATTTTTACCGCCGTGCGCATTATGAAGGAGTTTTCGCTGCGTGGGGTGATTATCCACGCGACCGAGGCGCATCTGGTGGCCGAGCGCTTTGCCGCCGAGGGCGTGCCGGTGGTGTGCGGGCCGATTCTGGGCACCCGCAGCAAGCCCGAGCTTGTGGGCATGTCGCGCGAGACGCCTGCCGTCATGCGCCGTTATGGCGTCAAGACGGCGATATGCACCGACCACCCCGAGCTGCCGCAGGAATTTTTGATGCTGTCCGCCGCTATTGCGCATCAGGCGGGGCTGCCGCGCGAGGCGGCGCTGCGCGCCGTGACCATCGACGCCGCCGAAATCTGCGGCGTCGCCGACCGCGTGGGGTCGCTCGCAACCGGCAAGGATGCCGATGTTGTCATCTATAAGAACGACCCGATTTTGGGGCTCGAAAAGCCGGCCGCAGTATTTTTAAACGGTAAAAAGGTTCGGTAATGGCCGAATTCCGGTTTTAGAAACGCTGAGGAAGAAGTCGTTTTATAAAGGGCATAAAATTCGCCCCCGATAGGGCTAGCCGCCGCATTTCACCGATCATCGCGATGTTATTCGGTGCGTTCGCACTCGCCGCCGAAACGCGGGCAACGCGGGTAGGGGATATTCCGTTCGCACCGGTATCATGCTTTAAAAACGCGTATCAAAGCGCTTGTGGCGCTTTTTACAATATCGGTATGGCATGGCATTCCGTGCCGCGCCGCTCATTCAAAGCAGCTGAAAGGGGGAGATGTCCCCCTCTTTTACATTTCTTCTTTTTTAAATCTGATAATTTCCGCTTTATCGACAGACGGTGCGTATAAATCATTTGTCAAAGCGCCTTTAATGTGCTATAATTAAAACAGCAAATTCATCGGATGCTTCGTTAATCACGAGCACAGGAAAGGGGTACTTTTATGAATATTTCGATTACTGCACGCAAAACGACGGTTAAGGATTCCTTTCGCGACAAGGTTGAGAAAAAGCTCAAAAAGTTTGACCGTTTCTTCGATGATGAGGTCAAGGCGGTTGTTGTTGTCACGAACGAGCGCGATCGCGACACCGTTGAGGTGACCATTACTTCAAACAGCATGATTTTCCGATCTGAAAAGACGACCGCGGATCGTGTCGATTCGCTTGAGGCCGTCTGCGACATATTATTTAAGCAAATTGTCAAGAATAAGTCCAAGCTGATCGGCCGTGTGCGGGAGCGCGCGTTTGAGAATATCGACGCTGCCGATTTACCCTCTGAGCCTGAGCATGCGTTTAGCATTGTTAAGCATAAAAAGTTCCCCGTGCACGCCATGTCGGTTGAAGAGGCTATTTTGCAAATGAACATGCTGGGACATCAGTTCTATGTCTTTGAAAACGGGGAAACCGGAAAAATCAACGTCGTATACAGCCGCAATGACAACGGCTACGGACTTATTGAGCCGATTCAGTAACGTTGCAAATGGTTCACAAGGTCGTATAAATTTTAACCAGTGCGGCAGTGCCCTGTATTTTGGGCACTGCCGTCATTTGAAAGGACGGGAAAATGGCTTTTTTGACGCTCGCATGTCCGTGTCTGTTCGGATTGGAAAGTGTGCTTTCAGGTGAGATCAAACGTATTGGCGGTCAGGATATTGAAGTGACCGACGGCCGGGTTTGCTTTAAGGGCAGTCCTCAGATGATTGCGCGCGCGAATATTTTATTGCGCACGGCCGAACGGGTGCTGATTGTGGTGGGCGGATTTCGCGCCGAGAGTTTTCAGGACCTTTTTGAAGGCGTCTATGCGTTGCCGTTTGAGAATTATATCGGCAGTGCCGACGCGTTCCCGGTCAAGGGTTGGTCGTTGAACTCCAAGCTTAAAAGCGTGCCGGACTGTCAGGCCATCATCAAAAAGGCGACGGCCAAGCGTTTAGGGGAGCATTACGGTCGGGAGTGGCTGGCTGAAACCGGGTCGGTACATCAGATTCAGTTTTCGATTATGCGGGATGTCGTCACAATTATGATCGATACCTCGGGTCAGGGACTGCATAAGCGGGGCTATCGCCCTGCCGCAAATGCTGCGCCGATTAAAGAGACACTAGCCGCCGGCATCGCAGACCTTGCACGCGTCCGCGAAGATACGCTCGTCATCGACCCGTTTTGCGGCTCGGGTACCCTCCTGATTGAAGCAGCGACCAAGGCGCTGCGCATCGCACCGGGCTTAAAACGCCGTTTTTCGGCTGAGCAATGGGATCTTGTGCCACAGGAAGAATGGCAGCAGGTGCGTCAAGAAAACTTTGAACTGATCAAGCGCCGGGGCGCTTTTCAAGCTGTGGGATCGGATAACGACCCGCACGCCATCAAGCTAACACAGGACAACGCCCAGCGTGCCGGTGTGGGCATCAAAGTGCGCTGTGAGGCGGCGGATATTGCCTCGTTTGTTCCGCCTGAGCAGCCGTTCACGCTCTTGACCAATCCGCCCTATGGCCAGCGCATGTTGGAGTTGCATCAGGCCGAGGCGCTGTATCGCACTATGGGACGGGTATTTGTTCCGGGCGAGGGCAGAAGCTATTATGTCATCAGCCCGCACGAGCATTTTGAAGATCTGTTCGGGCGGCAGGCCAGCCGCCGCCGCAAACTCTACAACGGTATGGTCAAATGCCAGCTTTATATGTTCTTTTAAGTTCATCCTGTGCGATTGCAAAGAATCCGTCGGCGCTGTATTATTTCAGCGCCGCGGTATTTTATATAGGTCTATCACAGAATCACCGGAATTTAAGCGTTATATCGAACACAATCCCTTGTACAATAGCCATTTTTTGAAACAAGGTGTTGACGCTGATTGTCCGGCGACATATACTGTGAATAGCTGTTCAATGCAGTATGCCTTTAGCGCGTCATGGCGTTAAATCATAACGCAAGCCGTGTTATTATTTTTGCAGATTTTAGGAGGTCATAGCGATGTCAAAGTATGAGCGCATCTATAATTTTTCGGCGGGTCCTTCAATGCTGCCCCTTGAAGTGCTTGAAGAATGCAACCGCGACATGTACAACTACCACGGCAGTGGCATGAGCGTGATGGAGATGAGCCACCGATCTAAGGTGTTCATGGAAATTGCACAGGATGCGGAAAAGCTTCTTCGTGAGGTCATGCAGATCCCCGATAATTACAAGGTGCTGTTCATTCAGGGGGGCGCGACATTGCAGTTTGCGGCGCTGCCGATGAACCTCAAGCGCAACGGCACGGCCGATTATATCAAGACCGGCAATTTTTCAACGCTGGCTGCTAAAGAGGCGGCCAACTTCATCAAGGTCAACATCGCGGCCAGCTCGGAGGATACCCATTATGACCGCATTCCGCAGCAGGCGGAGCTAAAGCTGACCCCCAACGCCGACTATGTGCATATTTGCTTTAACAACACCGTGTACGGCACCAAATTTCCTTACATCCCCGAGACCGGCAATGTGCCGCTGGTGGCCGATATTTCAAGCTGCGCCCTCTCGGAGCCGCTCGACGTCAGCCGCTTTGGCGTGCTGTACGCGGGCGTTCAGAAGAATATCGCGCCTGCGGGCATGGCGCTGGTTATCATCCGCGAAGATTTGCTTGGGGAGCCAGTCGCCGCTACGCCGATCATGCTCAACTACAAGGTCACGGCGGAGAAAGAGTCGATGTACAACACCCCGAACTGCTGGTGCATCTATGTCACTAAGCTGGTGCTCGAATACATTCAATCGATCGGCGGTGTGGCGGAGATGCAGCGTCGAAATATCGCAAAGGCGTCGCTGCTTTACGATTATCTCGATTCAAGCAAGCTCTTCAAGGCGGGTGCGCAAAAGGATTCCCGCTCGCTGATGAACGTGGTGTTTAGAACCGGGGACGAGGCGCTCGACGCGCAGTTTGTTAAGGAGGCGTCGGCGCTCGGAATGACCAACCTCAAGGGGCACAAGGTGCTGGGCGGCATGCGCGCGTCGATCTATAACAATATGCCGTATGAGGGTGTAGAGGCGCTCGTTAACTTTATGCGCGCCTTTGAAGAAAAGCACGGCTAAGACCGTTTGAGGCGGCAGCGGGGGATCATAAGCCCTGTAGTACCGTCTTATCCGACGATAAAATAATATCATGGCGAAGCGGGATGCTTTTTAAAACGGCTTTGTCTGTTTTTTGGCATCCCGCTTTTATATAAAAAACCTGTTCTGAAGCACTACGCAACATCTGGGCCGGTATTTTTTGTCCCGCTGTGCGTTGGCACCCTCACCGGTGGCGGTTTAGGCGTTATACTGCGCCTTGCAAAATCAAAAGCTGCGCGCCATTGATTTGCGGCGGGTCTCAGAACCAGTATAATAGGGAGTGTCGAATTTAAATGAAATGTGTCATCTTTTTGGGCGACGGCATGGCCGATGAACCAATCGCCGAGCTCGGCGGCAAGACGCCGCTTGAAGTAGCCCAACATCCGAACATGGACCGCATCGCAACCAACGGCGTTATGGGGCTGAGCGTCACCGTGCCCGAGCATCTGCCCGCCGGCAGCGATATTGCCAACCTGTCGGTCATTGGGGTGGACCCCTCGCAGTGCTACACCGGCCGCTCGCCGCTCGAGGCGGTCAGTATGGGCATCACGCTCGGGGAAAACGACGTTACCTACCGCTGCAACCTCGTGACGCTGTCGGATGAGAAAGCGCTGGCAGAGCGCACGATGCGCGACTATTGCGCGGGCGAAATCTCCAGCGAAGAGGCCGCGCAGCTTATCGCGGTGATGCAGCAGCACTTTGGCTCGGACAAAATTGAGTTTCACCCGGGCGTCAGCTATCGCCATTGCCTCGTGCTTAGAAACGGCACGACAGGCGCGCAGCTCACGCCGCCGCACGATATTTCCGGTAGGCAGTTGGGCGAGCAGTACATCCCCCAAGGGGCCAACCACGATCTGCTGCTTGAGATGATGGCTTATTCTACCGAGGCTTTTCGCAATCATCCGGTCAATCTCGCGCGCATTGCGCAGGGCAAGAACCCCGCGACGTCGGTGTGGTTCTGGGGCGAGGGCACCCGCCCAAAGCTGAACAACTTTGAGCAGCAGTACGGCCTGCGCGGCGGCATGATTTCCGCCGTCGACCTGTTGCAAGGCATCGGCCTTTCAATGGGTATGAAGGTCATCCCGGTCGAGGGGGCCACCGGCAATTATCACACCAATTTCAAGGGTAAGGGCGAGGCTGCTATCCAAGCGCTGCGCGAGGATTGCGATTTTCTGTACATCCATGTTGAGGCCCCCGACGAATGCGGGCATCAGGCTCAGCTCAAGGAAAAAATCTGGTCGATCGAGCAGATCGATTCTCAGATTATCGGGCCGGTCATAGCGGCGCTCGAGCAAAGCGGCGAGGACTGGGCCGTCATGGTGGCGCCCGACCATCCCACGCCCATCGCGCTCAAAACCCACACAAGAACCCCGATTCCGTTTGCCTATTGCCGAAAAGGGCAACAGGGAACCGCACCCCGCATATATAATGAAAAGGCGGCGCAAGCTACTGGCGTGTTTGTTCCCAAGGCGCACGCGCTGCTCGGGCGGATGCTGTCAGGGCAGTAACCGTACGGCTGCGGCTATGCCGCCAAATATAGTCGCATGAGGAGGCAGGGCCATGCCGGTACAGATAGGCGCGTTACTTGAACCGCTCAGGGCGCTGACGTTGCTGTCCATTTTTACTCGCTTTGCGCTCGCGGTGCTGCTTGGCGGCATTATCGGGATGGAGCGAGGCAAAAAGGGCCGTCCGGCGGGGCTTAGAACCCATCTTGTGGTCTGCATCGGCTCGGCCTCGGTTATGATGGTCAGCCAATATATCATTAACACGATCGACAGTGCGTCCGATCCGTCCCGCCTCGGGGCGCAGGTTATCAGCGGCATCGGCTTTCTGGGGGTGGGCACCATTGTGGTGACCGGCCGCAATCAGGTTAAGGGCCTGACGACGGCAGCGGGGTTGTGGGCCTCGGCCTGTATGGGGCTGGCCATCGGCATCGGCTTTTACGAGTGCGCCGTCATCATGTGCCTGTTCCTCTATCTGGTGCTGGAGGTCATCGACCGCCTCGACGCCGAGCATCTCAAATATTCCAACAAACGGCAGCTCTTTATCGAATACGACCGGGCGGTCCATCTTGGGCAGATTATCGAAGTGGTTCATGCGCTGGGTTGGTATGTAACGGCTATCGACTCCATTCATGAGATCGGGCAGAATGTCTCGATGGTTATCGGTATCAACCACAACGAAAAAAAGGTCGACCACTGCTTGTTGATCGCGGCGCTGCGGGGGATACCCGGTTTGTATTTCGCACAGGAGTTATAAAAGATTGATCAATCGGCCGTCGCAGGCGTTTTGTCTGCGACGGCTTTTTTATGCGCCTTTAATCAGCCTGTCACCACAAAAACACATTCGGCTGTTATTCTTTTGCCAGACCGATTGGGAAAATATGCTTTCACCGACGGGTCGTCCGGCACAATCCGGATAATAGGGGTATCAAGAAATTTTTAAGACGGTTAAGACCGATGTGCAATCTCGTACCACCGTCCTGTTCTTGAAGCCCACTAAAACAGCACAAAAGAGGAGTGTATGATGAGCATGAAAAATATTTTTAAAAAACATTTTGTACCGATTTTATGCATGGCACTTGCAGCGACGATGATGACGGTCGGTGTTTTGGCCGACAGCGGCACGTCTCAGGGGCAGCGCCCCGACCGACAGCGTGGCCCCGGCATGCAGCAAGGTGCGCCGGGCGGCGGATGGGGAGAGGCGGGGGACAGCGCATTGCTCACCCAAATCAAGGAAAAGATCGAAGCGCTTGAAGACGAAGGTAAGAAGGCTGATCTGACGGCGCTGCTCAAGGCGTACCAAGAGGCACTCTCGGCTGAAAAGGCGGCGTTTGAAGCGGCCGCCTCCGCAGCGCAGGACACACTGGAACCGCTGAGAAAGGCGGCGGCCGATGCGAGAACCGCGCTGGTCTCCGCCCTGAGTGAGGCGGGGATTGATATCATGGGCCGTGGCGGCAATTCAGAGAGCCGGAATGACGGCAAAAAGGCCGACGACAACCGTAAAGGACGAAACGGCCTTGCGTTCGGAACATTGGATACTAAGGCTATCGAAACGCAGATTACCAAGCTTGATGATAGCGCCGCGCGGGAGAATCTGACCGCACTACTCAAAGCCTATACCGAGGCACTGGAAGCGGAAAGAGCCGGTGTAAAAAACAACAGTCTCACCGATGATCAAAAAGAGGCACTGCGCGAAACATTGACGGCGGCAGCCGATAAATTGACTGAGGCGCTCGACACCGCGGGCATCGGGTCGGACAGCTACACCCGTCGCCCCGGTGATACCGGCGGCAGTACCGTACCCTCTGAGCCGCCCGCACAGGCTTCTTCGGCAGCAAGCACCGATAGCAGCGGCACGGCTAAGACCGGTTTCTTCCAAAAGCTGGCCGATTGGTTTAGCAGCTGGGGTAAGTGACTTAAAATAACAAAAGGGCCGGATGCGCACAACAGCGCATCCGGCCTGAGTCTTATAAGTACCACATAAGACATCAACGACCCTACAGAGTGTTAAGACAACACCCTGCTGTTCGACAGCGGGTTGCGAGTCATTTTGTCCCGCAAGGCGGCTGCCTCAGGGTACGGCGACAGCAAGCAATGTCGCCGAAAATAATGCTCTGAAATTAGTTCTGAGGGGGAAAAATACCGTTAACACAAATGATATATTGAATGGGCGTATCAGGATGCTTAAAGTTAGGCAGCGCAAAAGTTTGAAAACCTTTGCTGCCAAAACGGGTGCCGATGATCGCAAAGAGCGCGGCATATTGAGAGATCAATAATTCGCGGCCGTCGCAAGGCATCCAGTCTTTGGGTATCCAGGTGCCCGCCCACGCAACAATTGTGCCGATATAAGCGTCCATAAATAGTGAAATCCTCCTGTTGTTTTATAAGTTGATTTTACCGTAATAATCTAAAAAACAAAAGTGTTTACAGAAATTACTGTAATTTGACGACCTTGATAAAGCATGTCATTAGTTGTTTTTGAGAATTTCTATTTGCTTGGCGTTATATAGGCCGCTGTATGACGGTTGCATTTTACGGTGCGGTAAAAAAGTGCAGCAAAAGGCGCGACTGCATACGCGGTCGCGCCTTTTTGGTCATAAGCTTTAATTGTTGCTTAAAGCACGCTCAAGCCAGATGGTGGCAATGGTCAGCGCCTTGTAAAGACCGTTTTTCTCGGTGCGCTTCACCACACGCTGACTGGTGTGGAGCGTCTCGTCGGTGGACAGAATCTGCACCGATACCCGGTCGGAAAGCGTAACATCCTCAAAGCCTTTGTTGGTGAGCACCTGCATCATGGCGATATACTTCTCAGACGGATCGCCGTAGTACAGTACATTACCGGAGCGCACCAACGGTTTCCCTCTAAAGGTGGGAAGCGTTTGCTTTTTGGCATCGGACAATAAAATCGACCCCTTTCAGTGGAAATTTCGCTGTAACGGCATAAAGCCGAAACTTACTCGCCGAGGTAGGACCGCACGAGAATCTGAAGCAGCTCGTCCCGGTCAATGCGGCGAATAAGGCTGCGGGCATTGTTATAGGTAGTGATATAGGTGGGATCTTCCGAAAGGATATAGCCGACAATCTGGTTGATCGGGTTGTATCCCTTTTGCTTGAGCGCATCATAAACCCCTGTGAGAATGTTGCGCACTTCGGATTCTTTGTCTTCGTAAATGGAGAAGGAGCGTGTTGGCTCTTGCATTAATATCACCTCTTATTACTATCTTACAACATATGTTTCCCGAATACAAGCGAAATTTATGCGCGAAGCTGTGCGCCCATCGCGGAAAGGGTATTTAGTGCGCGTTCCATCGCCGCGTTAACTTCGGCGTCGGTCAGCGTGCGGTCGGCGGCACGCATTGAGATGGCGAACGCCAGGCTCTTCTTTCCTGCGGGAATCTGCGCGCCCTTGTAGTGGTCAAACAGCGAGACCGATTCTAAAATATCGCCGATCTGTGCCTTAATGGCCTTCTCAATCGCCAACACCGGCAGCGCGTCGTCGCACAGCAGCGCCAGATCGCGGCTAGAGGCGGGGAAGCGGGGCAGCGCGCGATAGGTCTTGTTCGTCACGTTTGAGAGCGCAAACAAGGCGGCGAGATCGATTCTGCCCATATAAGCGCGCACGCCCATGTCGTAGTTAGCGCAGACCGCGGGGTGCGCCTCGCCGATAGTACCGATGAACCTGCCATTCTTGGTGATTTCAGCACAGCGGCCCGGGTGGAAGGTCGGGTTATCGGTCACGGCGGCCACGTCGTAGTCGATGACGCCGAAGACTTCCAGCAGCGCTTCAACAATGCCCTTGAGCGAGAAATAGTCGCAGTTGGGGCCAAAGAGGCCCAGCGCGAGCATTTTGTTCTCGTCGGGCAGCAGGTCGGCGCTTTCCTTCGGGACGAATTCCTTGGCAATCTCAAACAGCGCGGCCGATTCGTTGCGGTTGTTGTAGTTGCGCGCAAGCACTTCCATCATCGAGGGGTAGACCACGGTGCGCATGACGCTGGTGTCCTCACCCAGAGGGTTGAGAATCTTCACAGTGCGGCGCAGAGGGCTTTCTTCGGGCAGGCGGACGAGGTCAAATGCCTTGGGCGAGACGAAGGTATAGGTGCAAATCTCGCTCATGCCCTGCGCTAGCAGCGTGGTGACAGTACGGCGCTCAAGCTTCTGTTCCTCGGTGACAATGCCGTAGACGCCGCCCTGAATCGAGGTAACGGGAATTTTATTATACCCGTAGAAACGAGCAATTTCTTCGGCGATATCCGCCTTGTGCTCAAGGTCGGCGCGCCACGAGGGGGCTGTAACGTCGTCTCCCTTTACAGTGCAGCCAATGGATTCGAGCGTCTTGACCATGTCCGCGCGTGAAACCGAAATGCCGAGGAAACAGTTGATCCAATCGACCTCAAGCTTGATGACCGTCGCGGCCTTCGCGGAATTATCCACGTCGATCGCGCCGTTAACCGGCTCGCCGGCACCCAACAGAATCGCCAGCTCGCAGGCGCGGTCGGCGGCGGTCAGGCAGACGGTGGGGTCCAGTCCCTTTTCAAAGCGGGAGGAGGCTTCGGTGCGCATGCCCAGCTTTTTGGCGGTGGTACGTACCGAGCTGCCGAGGAAGTTGGCCGACTCGAACACCACGGTGACGGTGTCGTCGTGGATGCCGGAATTCTCGCCGCCCATGACGCCCGCGACCGCAGAAGGCTTTTCGGCGTCGGCGATGACCAGCATCTCACTAGATAGCGCCCGCTCGGCGCCGTCAAGCGTCATCAGCGTTTCGCCCGGCTCGGCGTTGCGAATGACGAGTTTCTTGCCCGCGACGCAGTTGACGTCAAAGGCGTGCATCGGCTGGCCGTATTCAAGCATGACGTAGTTTGTGATGTCGACGATGTTATTGATGGGACGTACGCCCGAGGCGCGCAGCCGCTCGCGCATCCAAAGCGGCGAGGGACCGATTTTGACGTTGGTAACGGCTCTCGCCACATAGCGCGGGCAAAGGACGGGGTTTTTGACCTCGACGGCGAGCATGTCGTTGATGTCGCTGCTGCCCTTGGCGACCACCGGCGCTTTAACGGTCAGCGTCTTGCCATAGGTCGCCGCCGCCTCGCGCGCCAAGCCGATCACCGACAGGCAGTCAGGGCGGTTGGAGGTGATTTCAAACTCCACAATCGTATCGTTAATCCCCAGCGCGGTGCGGATATCCTCGCCGAGCGTGCAGGGCTCGTCGATGACGAAAATGCCGTCCTCAATCGCGTTGGGGAAGTCGTTCTTGGTCAGCCCGAGTTCGGAGAGCGAGCAAAGCATGCCCTCGCTGAGCTCCCCGCGCAGTTGGGTTGTCACAATTTGATGCCCGCCGGGTAATGTCGCACCGTCGAGCGCGGCGGGGATGATGTCGCCTACCTTGAGGTTGGAAGCGCCGGTGACGATCTGCACCGTCTTAGCCCCGACGTCCACCTGACAAATGACCATATGGTCGGAGTTGCCGTGCGGCGCGATTGAGAGAATCTTGCCGACAACGACATTCTTGATTTCGTCGCCCTCTTTGGTGTAGCCTTCTACCTTTGAGCCGGACATGGTCATTGCCTCGCAGAAGGCCCGGGGGGGCATTTCATCGAGCGTGACGTAATCGCCCAGCCATCTCATTGAAAGATCCATATCAATTTGCCTCCCTTAAAACTGGCCGAGGAACCGCAGGTCGTTCTCAAACAGAAGCCGCAGATCGTCGATGTTATAGCGTCTCATGGTCACACGCTCAAGCCCCATGCCCAGCGCAAAGCCGCTGTATTCCTCGGGGTCGATGCCGCCGTTTTGCAGCACCTTGGGGTGTATCATGCCGCAGCCGAGCAGCTCGATCCAGCCCTCGCCCTTGCAGAGGCGGCAGCCCTCGCCGTGGCAGCTAAAGCACATGATATCCATCTCGGCCGAGGGCTCGGTGAACGGGAAGTGGTGCGGTCGAAAACGGGTGACGGTGTCCTCGCC
>JAEWBS010000059.1 GCA_023391005.1 Bacillota bacterium
TATCCTACGCGCGGCAGGTGGTGGAGCAGAGCGCGCTCTTGGAGCAGCAGTATAAATCCGGCGCGCCGGTGCGCCGGGTGTTTGCCATCTCGGCGCAGCACTATGCCTTTGTCGTCAACGCCTTTGTGGAGCTGGTAAAGGAATATGGCGAGAATCAATACGAATTTACGCTGCGCGAGTCCCGTACCTATGATATCATTGAGGATGTGCGAACGCTGCGAAGCGAGCTGGGAATTTTGTATTTGAGCCACTTCAACCGTGAGGTCATGCTGCGGATTCTGCACAATGCCGATGTGCAGTTCGTGTCGCTGTTTACGGCAAGGCCCCATGTGTTTGTCAGCAGGAACAACCCCCTGTCACGCCAATCGCGCATCACGCCCGACGCGCTGCAGGCTTATCCGCGCCTGACCTATGAACAGGGGATCAATAACGCCTTTTATTTTTCCGAGGAGCTGCACAGCACGATGGAGAGCCCCAAGAATATCGTGGTTACCGACCGGGCCACCCTGTTCAATCTGCTGATCGGCCTAAACGGCTACACCATTTCCTCCGGCATTCTGAGCAGCGACTTAAACGGAACCGAGATCGTTGCGGTTCCGCTTGAAAGCGACGAGGTCATGGAGATCGGCTATATCCATGGGACCGACCGACCGATCGGGCACATCAGCCAGCGGTATCTAACACATCTTCAAACCTATATTGAACGGTATCGCGCGCTGATATAGACAAAAGCAATAGCTGGCGCGAGTTTTTTGGTATTTTACATGGTCGTCTTTTCTTGTTATCATGCATTCACAAGCTTACACCGCACGCGGTCCGCGTGTGACAAGATAAGGAGATGGATAATATGAGTCAAATTTGTGTGCCCTATCGTTATGATATTGTGGGCAGCTTTCTGCGCCCCGCCCCACTTAAGGTGGCTCGGGAACGGTATGCCGCGGGCGCCATCACGGCTGAGCAGCTTCAAGCCGCGGAGGAAGCCGGTATTCGTACGCTGGTGGAACAGCAGAAGCAGGCAGGGCTGCTGGCGGTAACCGATGGCGAATTCCGCCGCGCCTACTGGCATTTGGATTTTCTTTGGCATTTGGCTGGGGTTCAAAGGGAAGAGGTGGAGCACTTCTCGATCGCCTTTCAAGGACATCAGCCCAAGAGCCAGACGCTGCGCATCGTCGACAAGGTGGATTTCCCCGCCGATCACCCCTTTCTGGCGCACTTTCGCTTCTTGAACAGCCTCTCGGACGGCGTTGTTGCCAAGCAGTGCATTCCTTCGCCCGCGATGCTGCATTTGATCTGCTGCGTCCGTTCCGAAAATTATGCCCCTATCGACCGTTATCACGACGAGGAGATCTTGCTCGAGGAGATCGCGCTGGCCTATCAAAAGGCCATTCTGGCCTTTTACGAGGCGGGATGCCGCTATCTTCAGCTCGACGACACCTCTTGGGGCGAGCTGTGCTCGCAGGAAAAGCGCGAGGCTTACGCCGCCCGGGGCATCGACGTGGACGCGCTGGCCCGCAAATATGTGTGGCTGGTCAACCGCGCGCTGGAAGTAAAGCCCGCGGATATGGTCGTCACCATGCACATCTGCCGGGGCAATTTCCGCTCCACCTGGTTTACCTCCGGCGGCTACGAGCCGGTGGCCGAGACGTTGTTCGGCGGCTGCAAGGTGGACGGCTTTTTCCTCGAGTATGACAGCGCGCGTTCGGGCGGCTTTGAGCCGCTGCGTTTTATCCAAAAACAAAAGGTTGTGCTGGGGCTAATCACTTCCAAGGACCCGCAGCTTGAGGAGAAGCAGGCCGTCGTCGCCCGCATTCACGAGGCTGCCAAATATGTTCCGTTCGAGCAGCTGGCCATCAGCCCCCAGTGCGGCTTCGCATCCACCGAGGAGGGGAATCTTCTGACCGAGGAGGAGCAGTGGAACAAGCTGGCGCTTGTCCGACAGATCGCCCAAGAGGTTTGGGGCGCATAATGATTTAACCGCGAAAGGGAGCGCTGAACAGGCCGTTGCCGATTCAGCGCTCCCTTTTTACCCAAAAGCGGAAAGGAACTGCCTGTGATGAAAGAAAAACACCTTTATATCCATCTATTTATCGCCCTGCTGGTCGGGGTGGGGCTCTTCTTTGGCCTTCGTCCCGACAACGGGCTGACCGCCACCGGCGTGGCCGTGCTTGCCGTAACCCTGCCCACCTTATACCTGTGGCTCACCGTCAACACCCACTGGTGCGCGCTGCTCTTTTTGGGGCTTCTGGTGATGACCCGCGCCATGACCGCAAACGAGGTTTGGGCGGGCTCGGTGGGACATTTTGCCGTGATCACGATGATTGTATTTTCCATCTTCAACTACTGCCTAAAGCAGACGGGCGTCATCGACAAAGTCGCCATCTGGTTTATCACCCGCCCTTTTCTGCGGGGCCGCCCCTATCTGTTTTTGGCGATGTTCTTTCTGTCCAATCTGGTCATCGGCATGTTTGTGGATAATCTCTCCCTTGCCGTGATTTATGTCGGCATCGCCGTGGTGCTGGCCGAGAAAATCGGCGTGCAACGGGGGAATTCGTTTTACACCTGCATGTTCATCGGCATTCTCTGGTGCAACGTGGTTATTTCCATCGCGTCCCCCATCGCGCACGCTCCCGTACTGATTCTCATCGGCATGATGCAGGCTCAACTGGGCATTACCGTTAGCTATGGCCAGTGGCTGTCCTTCGGTGTGCCCTTTGCGGTGCTGATGTTCCTTGTGATGCTTGCGGCCATCGCCGTGTGGAGACCGGACACATCAGCCTTTCGCGGCTTTGATTTTGATGGTCTGATAGCGCAGAATAAACCCCTTGACAGCCGGGGCAAGCTTGCGGCAGCCACCTTTGGCGCGTTGGTGCTTGTCATTTTGTTCCCCGAGCTGTTCAAGGGGGTATTCCCGGTGCTTTGCGGCTACCTGTCGGCCATCGGTGTGGTGGTGCCCGCCATTCTGGCGCTGACGCTGCTTTGTATTCTGCGAGTGGGAGAAAAGCCGGTGTTGGATATGCCCGAGGCGATGAAAAGCCTGCCAATGCCCGCTATCCTATTTGCCGGCGTGGTTTGCGTCATGTCGGTACCGTTTTCCTCGCCCACCACCGGAATCAGCAGTTGGTTGGGCAATATCCTGCAACCGGCGTTCAGTGGCCTGCCCGGCTGGCTGATTGTGGTCATTCTGACCGCCGCCGCCTTTGTGATGACCAATTTTCTGTCCAATGTGGTGACGATGGTGCTGTTTTTCAACATCGGGCTGGCGCTTTTATCCGGCGGGTCGATCCATCTGGGCGGTTATGCCGTCGCGATCGGCTTTGCCGCGTCGATGGCCACGCTGACGCCCTCCGCCTGCGCCCCCGCGCCGCTGGTCTTCGGCCCTGGGCATGTCACAGTGCGGGGCGTGTTTAAGGCAAATCTTGTTTTTCTGGGGCTTGCCTTTGTCATCATTTTAGGGCTCCTTTACCCAGCGACCGCTATGCTTTTGGGTCAGTGAGACGACAGAAAAGCCGGTGATCCGCACATTGCACAATAAGGATGTTCCGGCAAGCGAACGCCTTTAAATGCAGGTGCTTTGGGGTTATCGATTTTATTTTTGATCTATGAGATAGGGGAGGCGTCTGATATACCCTTAAACTTTGAACCGCCTTACTTATACTCGACGGAAGGCCTTTTCTCTAGCCCAAGGTTTTATACGTAAGGCCCTGAGAATCCGCTTTGTAGAGTGGATGTTCAATTCAGGTACCTCTAAAAATAGGCCCGGTAGGACTCTTGTCCTACCGGGCCTATTTCTATGTTCCGAGATGAAATATTCAGGTTACCGCGCACATGCATTGTCTTTTTGACACAATATATCCAGTCCATGCTCAAGCGACGGCAGTATTGCGTCAAGGCTTTCGCTTACCGCCTTGGGGCTGCCCGGCAGGTTTATGATCAGCGTTTTGCCGCGTATCGCCGCTATCCCGCGGCCAAGCATCGCGCGGGGGGTAATGGCCATACTGTACGCACGTATTGCTTCCGCAATACCCGGCGCCAGACGCTGCGCAATCTCCAAAGTGGCCTCGGGCATTTGGTCGCGCGGCGAAAGGCCGGTGCCGCCTGTCGTCAGTATCAAATCCGCTAGTTGCTCATCACACCACTTTGCTAATTGCAGGGCCAATCCCTCTTTATCGTCCGGCAGAAGCACCATACCGACCACCTCGCAGCCTTCGGCATTCATCCGGCTTTTGATCAGCGGGCCGCTTTGATCTTCACGCTGCCCCGCCGCGCCAAGATCGCTTGCGGTTAAGATGGCCACGCGGTATTTATTCTTCCACATAGAGGCTATCTCCTTTGGCAATTTGGCCGCCATGCAGCACGCGTGCAAACACACCCTCGCGCGGCATGATGCAATCGCCCACCTGATGATAAATGGCACAGTGCGCATGGCACGCCTTGCCGATTTGTGTGACCTCCAGCAGGATATCGCCGCAGCTGAGCTTAGTCCCCACCGGCAGGCGGGCAAAATCGATGCCGCTGACCAGCAAATTTTCGCCAAACGCGCCGTTTTCGACCTGCCCGCCCTGCGCTTTGAACGCTTCTACCTTCTCATAACTTAACAAGCTAATTTGCCTGTGCCAATTCCCGGCATGGGCATCGTTTTCGATGCCGTGGTTTTCGAGAATTACGGCACCATGCTGTTCCTTTTTCGCCACACCTTTTATGGTACTGGTACACACGGCTATCACTTTGCCTTGCTGTTTCATTTTTATCCCCCTGTTTGGTACATGCCGATGGGGTGGTGTACCAACGCACACTTGCCGCCCTCTTCGTTGGTTTGCACGAACCCCTGATGGTCTTTGGGTTTGTATTGCACCGCTGCCAAAATCGCATCGGCTATTGCTTCATCGCTTGCACCGCTGCGTAATAAGGGCTTTAGCGGCACGCCCGCGTCGTAGAAAAGGCAAAGCTTTAAATCGCCCGTTGATGTGAGACGCAGGCGGTTGCATTCGCTGCAAAATGCATGGCTGATGGCGTTGATCATGCCCACTCGTCCTTTAAAGCCATCGATGTTCCAATATGTTGCTGGGCCGCCATCCTGTGCGCCGACATCGGCTTTCAAAATACCATATTCATCCGAAATTTGGCGTAACACATCATCCCCGTGCGGCAAGATGCCGGCCGTTTCACCGGCCATAGGCATCCATTCAATTAAGCGCACATCCACCGCATGGCTCTTTGCCAACCCAATCACCGGCAGCCAGTCGGAAGGCCTGCTCTGCGGCGCCAGCACGCAGTTGATTTTTACCGATAAAAAGGGCAGTGCCAAAGCTGTCTGCAAGCCGTCTTGCACCTTGGATAGGGCATCGAAGCCTGTCAAGGCCTGATAACGCTTTACGTCGAGGGTATCCAGACTGATGTTCAGTCCATCCACACCCGCATCCAAAAGCGCTGGGGCCATATCTTTTAGCAGCACGCCGTTGGTTGTCAGCCCCAAAAAGCGTATGCCGTCAACCTGCTTGATTTGCCGGGCCAAATCCACAAGGCCCTTGCGCACGAGCGGCTCGCCGCCGGTCAGGCGGATCCTGTCCACGCCAAGGCTTGCCATAATGCGCACCAGCCGCGCCATTTCATCAAAGTTTAATATTTCATCGTGCGGTATAAATGTAACGCCGCTTTGGGGCATGCAATAACGGCAACGCAAATTACACCTGTCGGTTACCGAAAGGCGTAAATAATTCAGCTTTCGGCCCTGTCCGTCAATCATGCGGTGTGTCCCCATATTTATAATGTCCGCTTTTGCCGCCCTGTTTTTCCAAAAGGCGTATCCCGGATATCTCCATGCCCTTGTCCAGCGCCTTGCACATGTCATAAATGGTCAGCAGCGCAATGTTCACGCCGCACAGCGCCTCCATTTCCACACCCGTTTTGCCCTGTGTCTGTACGGTGCATGTAACGGAAATGGTGCGCGCCGCATCGTCCATGGTGAAATCGACACTGGCTTTTTCGGTCAGCAACGGATGACATAACGGAATAAGATGCGGCGTTTGCTTCACCGCCATAATACCGGCCAGACGCGCTACGCCCAGCACATCGCCCTTTTGCACTGTCCCCGCGCAAACCGCGCTGAAAGCCGCCTCATTCATGCGGATACACCCGCCTGCCACGGCGATGCGCAGGGTAGTGGCTTTCTCCGATACATCCACCATCACGGCATGGCCGTGTGTGTCAAAATGGTTTGATTGCTCCGCCATCGGTTGGCCTCCTTTTGCGGGTTATTCTTCGAGCAGAAAAATAGCTTGCGGTGGTACGTACAATACATCTGGCAGGGCCTGCACGCCGCCCTGCTTTGCATATTTCCACCAAATACGGTCGGTATCGCCGTCCGCATCGGCGTTTTGAAACAATACATTTATTTCAAATGGATCCTCGATCATTTCAAACGGTTTTACCGCAATGGCATTTTGCGCGTTAGCCGCCCGTGAAGGCGCAAAGCTGTGCGCCCGTATGCCCACATAGGCTGTCTTATCGGGAACCGCTTCCGCCACAGTGAATAGAACGTCCCAGTCCAGCGCGTGTACGCGGTATTCCGATACCTTTTGGGCGCGCGATATGTTTTTGCAGCCGGTCAGGCGGGCGGTGGCGACATTCTTCGGCCGTGCAAACATGTCGCGGGTGCGGCCCAAAGAGCGCACGCCGCCGTTTTCAAGCACCATAAGCCCCGGGCACAGCTTGTAGACCTCGTCGCGGTTGTGCGTCACCATCACGGTGTCTCCGCGGTAGGTTTTTAGCAACTTCATCATATCAACTTGCAGCGATTCTTTCAAGTAAGCATCCAATGCCGAAAACGGTTCATCCAGTAAAAGCACATCCGGTTCATACGCCAAAATACGCGCCAGCGCCACCCGCTGCTGCTGCCCCCCGGAAAGCTGCGAGGGATAGCGCCCGCCAAGCCCCGCCAGTTCAAAACGCGCCAGCAAATTCTTTACAACAGCGGCTTTTTCGTTCCTGTTCTTGTTTCCCAGCGCACAGGCAATGTTTTGCCCAACCGTCATGTTGGGGAAAAGCGCGTAGCTTTGAAACAGGTAACCAATGCGGCGCTTTTGTGGTTTTAAATTAATCTTTTTCTTTGAATCAAACAGCACGCGCCCGTTTACAACGATATGTCCTTCATCGGGGGTTTCAATTCCGGCGATGCATTTGAGCGTCATGCTTTTGCCGCTGCCGGAAGCGCCCAGTATCCCCAGCGGCCCCGCATCGGATGTGAAGCTGACGTCCAGCGTAAAATCACGGAAGCGCTTTTTAATGGCGACATCAAGACTCAATGTTTCGCCCCCTTGCCGCGATACCGCTGTTCTTTTAGTGTAAAAAAGTTCATACCCACCACAATAAGAAAGGAAATTCCTACAAGGATACCCACGTATTCATAAGCGCTTTCCATGTTGCCGCCCGCGACAGCCGAATAGACGGCCAGCGGCAGGGTGCGCGTTTTACCGGCAATATTACCAGCGATCATGGCGGTGGCGCCAAACTCGCCCAGCCCGCGCGCAAAGGCCAAAATACCGCCGGCCGCGATGCCCGGCAAGGCCAACGGCATAATGATCCGCCAAAAAATTTGCCATTCAGGCATACCAATGGTGCGGGCAGCCTGTAGCATTGTTTCATCCACCTGCTCAAACGCGCCGCGGGCGCTGCGATACATGAGCGGAAAAGAGATAACCACCGCTGCCAGAACGGTGGCGCTCCAGCTAAATACAATCTTCACACTGAAAAAATGCAGCAACAGTGCGCCGATCGGGCGCTTCACGCCAAAAATGTAGAGCAGAAAAAAGCCTGCGACCGTTGGCGGCAGCACCAATGGCAACGTACATAGTCCGTCGACAATCAGCTTGAGCGCGGCGCTGCGAAGCGACACCACCCACCACGCCGTCAAAACACCCAAAAAGAATGTGATGACAATGGATACCGACGCTGTTTTCAGCGATATCAAAATAGCGGAAACATCCATCCCTTGGCCTCCTAAAAATCCACATACGGCGGGCCTACAAACCGCAAGCCCGCCGCCAAAGCATTTTACCCGTGCTAGCTGTTCGATTTAAAGCCGTTTTCTACAAACACGGTCAAGGCTTCAGGGCTTTGCAGGAAGGCCATAAACAGCTCTGCCGCCTCGCGCTGGGGCGCTTCGGTCAGAATACCCACCGGGTAGACCACCTTTTTTTCCAAGCTGCCTTCGGGCGCTGCCGCCAAAATCTTCACTTTGTCGGGCATTTGGGCAGCGTCGGTGGCGTACACAATGCCCACATCGGCGCTGCCCTCCGCCACCTGATTCAAAACCTCGGTCACGTTGGTGCCAAGGCTCACTTTGCTTTGAATGGCGTCCCACACGCCAAGACTTGTCAGCGCTTCCTGCGCGTATTGGCCTGCCGGTACGCTTTTGGGGTCGCCAAGCGCAATGGTTTCGGCTTCACCGATTTTATCAAACGAATTGATGGCGGTGTCGGCGTCGGCGGGGGCAATCAGCACAATTTCATTTTCCAAAAGCTTTACCACCGTGCTTTCGTCCATCATGCCGGATTCCACAAGGGCGGTCATCTGCTTGGTGGCCGCGCTAAAGAAGATATCCGCCGCAAGGCCCTCTTCGATTTGGGTTTGCAGCTTGCCGGAGGAATCATAAGTGCCTTCCACCGTGACCCACGGGTACTGCGCGTTGAACATGGGGATCAGCGTGCCGGTGAAGCTGTCTTCCAAACTGGCGGCCGCGGCCAACGTGATGGTTACGGTTTCGTGCTGTTCCTCGCTGGAGGCGGCCTGCGGCGCGCTGGAAACAGGAGCCGCACTGCTGCTGGCACCGCCGCAGCCAACCAGCATTAGGACAAGAACGGATAAAATCATCAGAATCGATACAATCTTTTTCATGTTTTTCTCCTTATATGTCATAATCTATCAAACACTTTGACCGTGCTCAATGCCGTTTATCCGTGTCAGCTTATACGCCGCTGCCAAACGCGCAGTTCGGGAATATACAGACCTCGCACCCAAGACATAGCCCGCCGTGCCCCAGTGCCGCGAGATCCTCGGCGGTAACGGGGATGTTCGCCATGACACGCGGCAAAATTAAATCGAAGATGGTGCGCTTTGCATACATCACGCAGCCGGGCAGCCCCATTACAGGAACCCCCGACGCGGTATATGCCAGCATAAACATAGCGCCCGGCAACACGGGCGCGCCATAGCTCACCACGGAATGGGCGGCGTTTTTAATGGCCAGCGGCGTTCTGTCGTCGGGGTCAACGCTCATGCCGCCGGAACACAGCACCAAATCAGCGCCCTGTTGCACAAAATTTGTAATGGCGGCGGTTATGGCTTCCGTATCGTCCCCCAGAAGCACATGTCCCATTTCTTCAGCGCCGTATTCCGCTATTTTTTCGCGCAAAACCGGCGTAAAGGTGTCTTGGATCAGGCCGTTGTAAACCTCGCTGCCGGTCGTGATAATGCCCACTTTTTTAGGGATATACGGGCAAAGCGCCAGCAAGGGCGCATCTCCTGCCGCCTGCTTGGCCTTTTCCATTTTTTCTTCGGCGATCAACAGCGGAATGATGCGCGTACCGGCCAAAACATCGCCCTTTTTTACCGGGGAATGCGTGCGCCGGGTGGCGATCATCATTTCACCGAGGTGGTTTACCTTTTTAAGGCGCTCCACATCCACGCTGAAAAAGCCGTCCACATCCGCTTTTATCTCAATTTTGCCCTCTTTCACTTCGCTGGGCGTCATATGCGGCCCTGCGCACAGGGCGTAAAGAATTTCCGCCGCATCGTTCTCATGCAGCATGCCGGGGCGGTTTTCCCACACATATAAATGCGCTTTCCCCAGCGCCAGCAGCGCCGGAATATCCTCCTGCGTGACAACATGCCCTTTGCGAAAAGCCGCGCCTTTGCTGACGCCACGCACAATACGGGTGATATCATGGCATAAAACGTGGCCCACGGCATCCTCTGTGCGAATTTGTTTCATGCAATCTCTCCATTTCTGGCATTTTGAGTTTTGTTCCTTCATGACGGCAAAAAGACGCATCAAGTTTACATCCGGCGTATACAGCGCTCTATACAACGAGCGATAAAAGCAATAAGGATCGATGTGTTTTTGAATATATATCGAGCCTATTATACCTGCTGCCCGGCCTTCTTACAAGAGTAAACTTCATATTATGGCTGAAAATAACTGCTGATACGTCTAAAATAAGTCTAAAATAAAAAGCTTTCATCCAATAGCTTTTGTGCATAGGCAAATACTTTTTCGTCGATCGCCTTATAGGCATTCAACACCTCGCGCCCTTTTTCGGTCAGAGTGGTTTTACCGCGCGATTGCCCGCCTTTTTCAGAAGCTACCACATCAAAACCAAGCTCGTTGCGCATGTCCTTGAGCATTCGCAGCGCTTTGGTATAAGATAGCCCCATATCTTCTGTGGCCTGCCGCAAAGAGGAGGTTTCATCAATCCTCTCAAGCAGCTCGCGTGTGCCCGGCCCAAAGAATACCTTCTGCTTTTTTATACGGAAACTGACAACGGCCTCCATTGTATCTTGCTCCTTCACTTAGCTCATTACTTTTTTAGGCAATGGCTTGAACGCCACTTTTTCTAATGCTATACTATTCGATATACATTTAAATTTATATCGGATTATAACATGTATTTGCATTGTTTGAAAAGGGGATTGCCAAGTTGGACATGATTTATTTTGACAATGGCGCCACCACGCTTCAAAAACCTTTGCAGGTGGCACAGGCAATTATACAGGGTGTTCATTCTTTGGGGAATGCCGGGCGCTCGTTTTATGACCCCGCCATGGAAGCCGCGCGAGAAATATACCGCACCCGACAGGAGGTGGCGCGGCTGGTCGAGCTGCAAGACCCACTCTTTGTCGCCTTCACCTCCGGCGCCACCGAAAGCTTGAATCTCGTGCTCGATAGCCTCGTCACACCCGAAGACCACGTGATTACCACGGTGCTCGAGCATAATTCCGTTTTGCGCCCGCTTTATAAAATTGGCTGCGCGCTCTCTTTTATCCCGTGTGATGAAACAGGGCGGCTGGTATTGGACGGACTGCAGCCGCTGCTGCGGCATAATACCCGCTTTTTGGTGTGCACCCATGGTTCCAACTTAACCGGGGCTATAACCGATGTTGTTGTTTTAAAACGCTTTTGTGAGAACAACGGGCTTGTGTTCGTTTTAGATGTTTCGCAGACCTTAGGACATGTGGCAACCTACGCAAGCATGGCCGACGTACTGTGCTTTACGGGGCATAAGGCGTTGTTTGGCCCTCAGGGAACCGGCGGGATCATTGTGAATCGGCCGCTCGATTTTAAATTGGTTAAAACGGGAGGTTCGGGCAGCGACAGCTTTAGCAGACATCAGCGGCTCGCCATGCCCGACCTATTTGAAGCGGGCACGATGAATGCCTCCGGGCTCGCGGGGCTGCGGCAGGGGGTGGCCTATGTCAACGAGATGGGCATCGATGCCATCAGGCGGCAGGAGCACCGCTTGCTTTTGGCCTTTTTGGCGGGGGTTGCAGAAATACCCGGCGTGCGTTTATATGGCCCGACGCAAAACGGCAGCCCTACCGCCCTGCCCATCGTGGCTTTGAACATGGGGGATTTACCGGCCGACGACGTGGCTTTGCAGCTTTGGGAGCGTTGGCGGATAGCCACTCGAACGGGCAGCCACTGCGCCCCGCTCGTGCACCGGCACTTTGGCACCGAAAATCAGGGCATGGTGCGATTTTCGTTTGGCTTGTTTAACACGCTTGATGAGATAAACACAGCGCTGGCCGCGCTAAAACAAATTGCCGCGCAGGGGAGTGGCACGCATGGCGGATAACGCGATAGAAGTTGTCTTTTCGTTTGCCAGTACCCACGGCGCCATACAGGCCGAGCAATGCCTGCTGGATGCCGCGCTGCCTGTGCGCGTCATGCCGCTGCCCTCGGTCATCAGGGCCGGATGTGGGATAGGTCTGCGCCTGCCTTTAGCGCGACAGGCAACGGCGCTGGCCTTGCTGCAAGCGGCGCATATTTCGCCGCAAAGTATCCATATCAGGAGCGTGAACGGCATGGCAAGCACCTATATTGAATGGAAGGAAGACGAATACCTTGGAACATGAATATTCTATCCTTGCAAGCTGCACCAGTGGGGGATGCGGCGCAAAAATTGAGCCGGGGGCGCTGTCAGATCTGCTGGGTCATCTGCCAAAATTATCGCCACCCAACCTGCTGGTGGGGTTCGATGGCGCCGACGACGCCGCCGTATACCGGCTGGATGCTGAAACATCGCTTATTTCAACCGTAGATTTTTTCTCCCCCATGGTGGAGGACGCGCGCACCTTTGGCCGCATTGCCGCCGCCAACGCGCTGAGCGACGTGTATGCCATGGGCGGCACGCCGCTGCTGGCGTTGAACCTTGTGTGTTTCCCTGAAAAGCTGCCCAAGCGCCTATTGGCCGAGATTCTGGCGGGCGGCGCTGAAAAGATGGCTGAAGCCGGCGCTGCTATCGGTGGGGGACACTCGATTTACGACCGGGAAACGAAGTATGGTTTGGCCGTTACCGGAACGGTTAAAACACAGCGGGTTCTACGCAATAACACCCCCAAACAAGGGCATAAGTTGATACTTACCAAACCGCTGGGGGTTGGCATTGTTATGGCTGCGGCGCGGGGCGGTGCGGCCGCAGACGCAGCTGTTGAAAAAGCGATTGCCTCCATGCAGCGCCTCAACCGCTATGCCGCCGAAAAAATGGCGCGCTATGATGTGAGCGCGTGTACCGACATCACCGGCTTTGGCCTTTTGGGGCATTTGCTTGAAATGTGCGGCGACACGGCCTCGGCAGAAATTGACGCGGATCGCATCCCGATAATACCTGAAGCCGCCGCCTACGCCGGTGAATACCTGCTCACCGCAGCCGGGCAGCGCAACCGTGAACACTTTGTGGGTCATGGCAATATAGAGGTTTTGCGCTTTGCCACCCAAGAGTTGCTGTTTGACCCGCAAACCTCGGGCGGCCTGCTCATCAGCGTGGACGCGGCGCAGGCGGGCGAGCTGCTGGACGAAATCAAAAAAGACGACCCCTGCGCAGCAATCATCGGACAGATTGTCGCGCGGCAAAGTGAAACCGTTACTTTTGTTTAAATTAAATAGAAAGTCGGAAAAAGAATGAAAATATTGGATATGCGCGCAAACCCATGCCCAATCCCGGTTATCACAGCGAAGAAGGCGCTGCAGGATCCAGCCATCCACAGTGTGCGTGTGTTGGTTGATAACAAGCCGGCTGTGCAAAACCTGCAAAAGATGGCGCACGGCTACGGGTACACATTTTCCAGCGTACCGGCAGGGGAAGACTTTCAGGTCACGATTGAAAAGGGCAATGCCGATCTTCACACCGAGAATACGGCGATAACGTCGCCGGAAAGAATAGGCCACCAAGCGAGCGAAGGCGTTACCGTGCTGGTAACCCAAGATAAAATGGGCAGCGGCAGCGACGAGCTGGGCCGGATCTTGATAAAAGGCTATTTGTTTTCGCTCACCGAGCTGCCGGTTTTGCCAAAGGCCGTTATTTTTTTGAACAGCGGCGTACGCCTTACCTGCGCCGACAGCAATACGCTGGTCGATTTACAGGCTTTGGCGGGCAAAGGTACGGAGATTTTAGCCTGCGGCACCTGCTTAAACTACTATTCGCTGACTGAACAGTTGGCCGTTGGGCAAATTACCAATATGTTTTGCATCAGCGAGCGCTTGGCTGCGGCGGCAAAGGTCATTAGCATATGAACGGGCGCCAACCGGCAGGGGAAATGCTTGGCATAACCGATGAACCCGCCGTTGTAGCCGTTGTGGGCTGCGGTGGCAAAACAACCTTTATTGAAAGTTTGGCCCGCGCGTATTGCCGTAAAAAAGTGCTGGTTTCACCCACCACAAAAATTTTGCCGGAAGTGGGTCGCGGCGTTACGCTATGTAAAACCCTGACTGAATGTAAGGCGCATTTGCCGCAAAACGGCATACAATGCCTTGGCCTGTACAACGATACAAACGGCAAGCTGGAAGCGTTGCCGCCTGAGTTGCTTGCGGAAATAGCGCCACAATATGACATGGTGCTTTTAGAGGCCGACGGTTCGCGCGGCTTGCCCTGTAAGGGCTGGCGGCCAAACGAGCCCGTCATTCCGCCATTTTGCACGCATACGGTCGGAATCATAACGCTAAACGCACTCGGTAAGCCTGCGGATGAGCGGTACGTGCTGAACCTTTCTGAATTTCTTAGGCTCACCGGGCTGCCTGTGGGCGGAATCATCCACCGGCAGGCGCTGGAGGATATGGTGTGCGCAGAGGAAGGCATGTTTCGCAACGCGGTGGGCAGGCAATGTTTGTTTATCAATCAAGCAGAGGATGAAAAAACCGAAGCCATTGCGGCTTCTTGGCTTCGGGAGTGGCGAGAGAAAATGCCCAACCGCTTCTTTCGCCTTGCGTACGGCAGCGCGCGGAGAAGTCTTTGGACGGAGGGCTGATGATGCAAAACGCGCTTATTATTATCCGTGGCGGGGGAGACCTTGCCACCGGCGTCATACAGAAATTTTACCGAAGCGGGTTTAAGCTGCTTGTTTTGGAAACAGAGAAGCCGACCGCCATTCGCCGAAGCGTCGCCCTTTGCGAGGCGGTGTATAACGGGCAGACAAGCGTTGAAGATATGCGCGGCGTGTTGATCGCAAGCCTTGCCGAACTGGAGGCTTGCCATAAAAGCGGTGTGATCCCCATTATGGTTGACCCCGGCGCGGACAGCATTGCAAAGCTAAAACCCAGTGGCGTTATCGATGTTATCCTCGCCAAGCGCAGCCTCGGTACACATATGGCTATGGCGCCCGTCACCATTGGGCTTGGCCCCGGCTTTTATGCGGGGAAAGATGTTCATGCCGTGATTGAAACCATGCGCGGGCACAACCTTGGGCGGTTGATATTGGCGGGCAGTGCCCTGCCCAACACCGGGATACCGGGCGAGATTGGCGGTAAAAGCGCGCAACGTGTTATTCATGCGCCCTGTGCGGGCGAGATCAAACATATCCGCCAAATAGGGGATGTGGTGGCAGCGGGTGAGACCCTGTTTACCATTGCGGACAGCCCGGTGGTATCACCCTTCAAAGGCTTGCTGCGGGGCTTGATACGAGAGGGCCTTTTTGTCTCTAGAGGCATGAAGGTAGCCGACGTTGACCCGCGTCTGGACGTTGACTGGCGCACCATTTCCGACAAAGCCCGCTGCCTTGGCGGCGCGGCATTGGAAGCTTATTTGTATCTCAGAAACACTCGAAAAACGGAGGAATGCTGATGACACAGGATATATTGGCCTTTGCCAAAGAGCATGTATCTCAGGGAAATAAGGTCGCGCTTATTACGGTTACAAGCACGGAGGGCAGCTCCCCGGCCAGCGCCGGACAATTCATGGCGGTGTTGGCCGACGGTAGCGCTATGGGTACGGTGGGCGGCGGCGCCACCGAATATCGGGTCATTCAAAAAGCGGTGGCGGCCATGGAAAATGGCGACAGGGTATTTGAATTTTCCTTCAACCATGCGGAAAGCGGGATGGTGTGCGGCGGCGCCATGCGCGGTTTTGGCAATGTGCTGGGCAGCGAGGATCATTTGCTTATTTTTGGTGGTGGGCATGTGGCGCAAAGTCTGGCTCCCTTGGCGGCCGCAACGGGCTTTTTAGTTGCCGTTATAGAAGACCGGCCGGAGTTCGCAGCCTCTTTTACAGGCGTACGATATATTGTCTGCAAGCCGGAGGCGTATGAAGAAGCCATTAAAATGCCTAGCTCAACGTATGCGGTTATCTGCACACGCGGGCACAAAACCGACGATGAGGCTTTGCGCTTTTGTTTGCATGAACCGTTCCGATACATCGGCATGATTGGAAGCGCACAAAAAGTGAACGCCCTATTTACTAACCTGCGCAAGGAAGGGTATAGCGAAGCAAAGCTGCAAGAAATTTACGCGCCCATCGGGCTGGATATTGCAAGCGCCGTTCCTGCCGAAATAGCCGTTTCGATTCTGGCCGAAATCCTCTTGATCAAAAATAATGGTTCGCCGCGGCATAAACGGGAAGCGAATGTGAAGGAAGGGTAATGGCTGGCGTACGGGCCATTCTTGATTTTTAACAGCCCTAAGTCCACGCGGTTTATGTCAAACAGCTCTGCCGCGTTGACCGCCGATTGAGGCAGCTTTTTGCCCGGGTAAACATTTATATTCTCACCGGTTCCCCGCCGGTCTTGACGAGTCTATTCTTAAACGTCTCTAAAGACCTTACTATTTTTTACGCTCGGGACAGGGGGTGGAGTAAACCGTGCAAAGCCTTCTCATAGCTTTCTTAGAACAGAAAAAGCCGCGGTTATATCAAACCGCGGCTTTTTGAATGCTGCGTTAAAAACGCACGCCTGCTATACCATTCTCAAGATAATCGATCTCATCGGGGCTAAGTGACAGCGACAGCGTGCGCAGCGAAGAGGTCAGCTGGCTGATATTGTGCGGTGCAATGACGCCCGCGATCGCCACCGACTGCGCCAGCACATAGGCCAGCGCAATGTTGATCGCGCCGCAGCCCTTCTTTTGGGCCAGTTCCTCAGCCCGCTGCAAGCGCTCAAAATTGACCGGCGTAAAATAGGCGCGGCGGATATCCTCAGGGGCGGAGTCATCCTTGGGAACGGCGCTGCCGAAGAAGCCCGCGCCCTGCGCCGCCCAGGCAAACACCGTCATGCCTAGGGCGTTAAACCGCGCCAGCTCGCTTTTATCGGCGTAGATCGCGCCGTGAAAGCGGGGTGTCTCAACCTTGGCCAGACTAAACGACGGGCTGTTGACCGTCAGGCCCGCATAGCCCTTTTTGGCGCAATAGTCAACCGCTTGCTCAATGCGGGGCAGCGTCCAGTTGCTCACACCGTAGACGTGATACTTTCCATCCTGATAATGCTGCTCGAGCCGGTCCATAAGCCGGTCGACCGGCATTTCCGGATTGTCGCGGTGCAGCAGAAAGACGTCGAAATAATCGAGCCCCAGACGGCTTAAGCTGAATGCCAAATCCTCGGTGATGTGTTCGGGCGTGACGCGGGACTTCTCGATATAGTGCACATTGTGCTCATCAACATAGTGGTGGCAGGCCTTGCTGGTGATGACGAGCGCCTCGCGCTTGTCGCGGTTTTGATCCAGCCATTTGCGCACGACCGGCTCGCTGGCGCCGCCCGCGTAAAAGCGCCCGGTATCAAGCACATTGCCGCCGGCGGCGACATAGGCGTCGAGCATCGGCAGAATATCCGCCTCAAACGGCGCGCTGTACCAGCCCGTGCCCATCATGACGCGTGAGACCTTTTTGTTGATTCCCTTGATCTTGATATACTCCACTGGCTCGCATCCTTTCAGAGATTAAAGATGGCCGCCGGCTGTCTCATTTCAGCCGACGGCCACCGATGGTTTACTTTGCTTTGGACCTTACAGCGTTCCCTGATTATCGGTCAGATAGTTATAGGCGGCTTGCAGGCCCAGTGTGTAGACGTCCACGCCCATGCCGACCAGAATACCCTGCGCGAGGCTGCTGACGACCGAGTGGTGGCGGAATTCCTCGCGCTTGTGCACGTTGGACATGTGCAGCTCGTAGACGGGGCATTCGAGCATGCCCAGCGCGTCGTGAATGGCCCAGCTGTAATGCGTCCAGGCGCCCGCGTTGATGAGCACGGCGTCGACCTTGTCCAAAACGCCCTTGTGAATGCGCTCGACCATTTCGCCCTCAAAGTTGCTGCAAAAGGTCTCAAGCTCGACACCGAGCTTGTCGGCAACGGCCTTGGTCTTGGCGTTTATTTCATCAAGCGTGATGGTGCCGTACTGCTTGGGGTCGCGTTTTCCGAACATGCTGTGGTTGACGCAATGCAGAAGAAGTATTTTCATGATGGTAAATTCCTTTCTATTTGTGTATTTTATCGGTTTACAAGCTCTATGACGAGACCGTCGGGCAGAACAAACCAGTATTTTTGCTCCGGATTGTCGCTGTATGGCCGCACCTGCGGATAGGCGAAGATCGCTTTGGCGGTCGTGGCCAGATCGGCCACGTCGATGCTGACGTGCCAGATGCGCTCTGGCTGGTCAAGCATCGGCCGGTAGTCGATATCCCGCGTCAGTTGAAAGCCGCCCACCCAAACCTGATCGGGTCTGGACGGATCGTCGCCCTTCGACTCAGTTATCTTCATACCGAACACATCCTGAAGAAACGCGAGATACCATTCCAGATTCTGAACGCGCACGGCGATATGGTCAAGCTTTGCTTTTTTCATGCTACTTCACCAATCCCTTTTTGGCCTCGATGCCCTTGATACAGGCGGTCAGCGTGTCGTTGACCGGCGTGGGCACGCCGACGCGGCGGCCCTCTCTGGCGACCGATCCGTTGATATAATCGATCTCGGTGGGAATGTTGCGTTCAAGGCTTTGCAGAATTGAGGTCTTAAAGGCTTCCGGCTGCCCCTCGGAGGCGCTGTTCCACACCGCCTCGGCATCGGTGGAGGAAATGCTGACGCCGCAGGCCCGCGCGACGGCCATGGCCTCGTTGACGGCGGCAAGGGCGGTCGCCTTAATCTCAGGCGGAATGTTGGGCAGGCCGTATTTTTCGTACATGCCGCCGTAGGTTAGCCCGGTGATGCCGCTTAACGCGCCGGTGGCGACGTTGACAAACAGCTTATCCCAAATCATGCCGCGGATGTTGTCGCTGACCTTGGTGTCAAGGCCCGCGTGGGTCAGCTCGACAGCAAGGCGTTCAATACGCACCGAGGTGGCGCCGTCCATCTCGCCGATGACCGTCTTGCGGCCGCTGACCGAGGCCATGACCTTGCCCGGCTCAAGCAACAGCCCGCCGACGAAGGTTTTGGCGCCGATGACGTTTTGCGCGCCCAGCTCCTCCTGTAACGCCTCCTCGTTGCCCATGCCGTTTTGAATCGTCATAACCAGCGTGTCGGGGCCGATGATACCGGCGGCCTTCGCTTGGCGCACCGCCGCCCGGGTCGCGAAGGATTTGACGAGCACGATGACAAGATCCTGCGCGGGAACGCCCTCGTAAGAGGTCGCGGTGCGTACCCGCGCCACAACGCCCTCGTCGTTGGGGGCGCTGACAAGGCGCAGGCCGTTGGCCGCAATGGCGTCGATATGCGCCTGATAAGGGTCGATGAATGTGACGTCCTGCCCGCCGAGCGCCAGCGTGCCGCCGATGGCGCTGCCGAGCGAGCCCGCGCCGATCATACAAATTTTCAAACGGATCGCCTCCTTTACAGTTTGTTTAAGCCGGATCGTTCTCAAGCGGGAAGAACTTGAGAATATGGGTCGCTGCAACGCAGATCTGGTTGTGCTGGTTGAACACCTCAAGCTTGCCGTAGGTTTTCAGGCTCTCCTCGTCAATCTCGGTAATGGTGTAAACGCAGGTGAGCGTGTCGCCAAAAAAGACCGGCTTGATAAAGCGCACCTTTTCATAGCCATAAGAAACGCTGGGAATGGGGGAGTTGACCTGCACCTGCAGCATCGTCGAGGCGGTGCAGCCGATTGCAAACGACAGCATGCCGTGCGCAATGCGGGTCTTGTACATCGTGTTTTTCATAAACTGCTCGTTGGTGTGCATCTGAGAAAAATCACCCGTAATGCCCGCGAACAGATAGACGTCGCTCTCGCTGACCGTCTTGATAAATGTATAGGAATCGCCGACTCTTAACGGCAGCTTCGTATTCTGGCTCATAATATCATGTCCTTTCTGAATCTGGTTTTTTAAATCCGGCTTATGACAAACACCACGGCGCTTCGTTTTTAAGCCCCATGGGCTGATCTGAAAAGATACGGGTGTCCATCTGCTTGAGGTTCTCCGAGACGATGGGCCTAAACGCCATGTGGGCGATCACGTCGCGCTCAACATCCATGCCGGGGGCAATTTCACAGAGCACAAGCCCCTTTTCCGACAGGCGGAAGACGGCGCGCTCGGTGATGTATAGCACCTCCTGCTCGCGCAGCAGCGCCTGTTTGGCGCTGAAGGTAATCTCGTCGACCTTTTCCACCATCTTGCAGAAGCGGCCCTCCTGCAAAATTTTAATGGTGCCGCCCTCGACAAGCGTTTTGAGCCCGCCAGCCTTTAAAGTGCCGCAGAACACGGCCTTTTTGGTGTTCTGACTGATGTTGACAAAGCCGCCGGTGCCGACCACCTTACCGTTGAATTTATGCACGTTGATGTTGCCCTGCGCGTCAAGCTCGGCGAAGCTTAAAAAGCAGACGTCCAGCCCGCCGCCGTCGTAGAAATCGAACTGGGTGGGCATGTCGACCAAGGCGCGCATGTTGATGCTGGCTCCGAAGAAGATGCCCTGTGCCGTAACGCCGCCGATCGCGCCCGTCTCCACCGTGAGGGTAAAGCGCTCCTCAATGCCCTCCTCGCGGGCGATGACGCCGATGCCGTCGGCGATGCCCACCCCCACGTTGCCGATGTTGTTGGGCGCAATTTCCATCAATGCGCGGCGTGCGATGACCTTACGCTCGTTGAGCGCGACCGGCTCGACATTGCCGCTGTCCTTTCTGAAATCGCCCGAGATAAAGCGGCTGACCGGGGCGTTATACATCTGCGGCTGATCGGGCACCTCGACGATTGCATCGACATAAAAGCCCGGGATTTTGACTTGTTTAGGGTGGATGCTGTTCGCGGCGACCACGCGCTGCACTTGCGCGATGACCAGCCCGCCGTTGTTGTGCGCGGCCTGTGCCATCGCAAGCACGTCGAGCATCGTGACCTCGTCCTCCATGCTGATGTAGCCGTCGGTATCGGCGGTCGTGCCGCGGATGATCGCCACATCAATCGGGATGGCCGGGTAGAACAGATACTCGCGGCCGTCGATCTGCATCAGGCGAATCAGGTCCTCGCGGGTACTCTTGTTGAGCTTGCCGCCCTGCTGGCGGGGGTCGATGAAGGTTCCAAGTCCGACATGCGAGAGCAAGCCTGGCTGCTTGGCCGCCGACGCCCGCAAAAGCTGCGAAATCATGCCCTGCGGGAAGTTATAGGCCTCGATTTCCTCGCGCTCGGCCATGTCGGCCAGACGGGGAGACTGCGCCCAATGTCCGCCGATAATGCGCTTGACCATACCCTTTTGTGCCAGCGGCGACATACCCCGGTTGTCGCGGTCACCCAGCCCCGTCGCGTGATAATAGGTCAGAGCGCAGGGGTGGCCGGTCGTTTTGTAGCGCTCCGCCAGCGCGTCGATAACCTCGGTCGGCTCGCAGATGCCGCCGCCCGCGCCGTGGAACGCAACGGTGGCGTTATCGGGGATATAGATGACTGCCTCTCTGGCGCTCAGAATGGGAACGCCTGTTCCGGTTCGTCTTGGTTTATTCATAGCTTTGCTGACCTCGTTTCAAAATGCTGATATCCTTATCTATAGTATCGCTGAAAATACGCGCTTTTACAATTTGCAATCCGCGCTTTTGCGATGAACAATCTGCGCACAATATTCTTATTAAAAATAGCATAACTGAAGATTTTAAGCCGAAAACAGGACGTTTCTTTCAGAAAATAGGTCCGGTGATCAAATTATCTGATTAAATATGCTAAACAATCTTCTTTTTAAGTCTGATTTATGATAGATTCAAGATACCGGCAGAGAGGAGAGAGGCCTTTGTTCAGATTTGACTTTCCCGACCGGCTGATCGATACCTTTGAGCATGGCAGCTTCCCGAAGGTCAGGCGCATCAGCCGCTCTTTTAATAACCCCGACTGGCACTATGCGCTGCATGTGCACGTCGATTTAATCGAGCTGCTCTATGTCGCGGATGGGGCGGCGACGATTGTGGTCGGTCAGCAGGTTTTTAAGGCGCAAAAGGGCGATATTCTGCTTGTGGATAAGGGGATTCCCCACGCCATCACCTCCCACCCTGAGAATCCGAGCGATATCTGGACGCTCGCGGCCGCCAACGTCGTGTTTTGCGAACAGCCGCAGGGGCGTTTAATTTCGGCCTGCACCCAAGCGGGTGAGAACGCCGAATTTATTGAACGTATGATGCTTCAGATACAGGAATTTACGCACCGCGTCGATATTCCGGTGCAGGCGGCCTGCAACCACCTGTGCGCCGCGCTCATCGTGCTTTTCAGGCAGATGCTGTTGCAGTCGAGCGCGACCTATGAGGTCGGGGAACAAAGCCTCGCGAGCAGGGTGTTGACCTATATCGATCAGAACTACGAACAGCGTATTGACCTTGAGCATCTGGCGGCGGTCTTTTTTGTGTCGGCAAGCCACATCAGCAGAGAGTTTCGCAATGAGTTTCGCATATCGCCGATCAACTACCTGATCGACAAGCGTTTAAGCGAGGCGAAATGGCTGCTGATCAACACGCGCGATTCGGTGCAAGACATCGCGCTTAAAATCGGCTATGAGAACGTCTATTATTTTATTAAGCTTTTTTCAAGTAAGATCGGCTTAACGCCCTTAGACTACCGCGATAAATTCAATGAGGCCCGCCCCGCGGGCGACGCCGCGCGCGGATAGGGCTGTCGATAAAGTGATGCGTTACCCGCAGGGCGGCGTGATGGACGCGCGCCGCCTGCACGTCAGCGAAACGCTGCCATTTAGTCGTTTTATTACGGCTGCCATGATTTTTTAATATGCCACACTAACAAAAGCTATTTAAAGTGCGGTGTTGCGTCCCTTGCGAGGGATCCCTACTGTGCCGTTTACACAATGGGGGTACGTACCAAATTTATTCACATCCTACAAGGCTTTTAAAATTAAATTGGCACGTTGACTGATACTGCTTTCTTTAACATATTTTTAACCTTAACAGTCTAAAAAAGGACTTTACCCTTGCGGGCAAAGTCCTTTTATTTTGGCTGGATGCACAGACGCCGATATCCGGCCTAATCGTTGTCGTCGTCGAAGGGATAGCGGGAGCTGAGCCAATCCCAATAAGAGGTATTGGAATTAGGATCAAAGCGTCCGATACCGCCTTCCTCTTCCACTTCGTCGTGGAGGGTGCAAACCTCCGGCAGGGCGTCGAGCTTATACCAGCCCATCGCTGTGCTTGTGCACTTGTCTGAGGCCAGCAGGCCTGATTCGGTGCAGTAGGCGCGTTCCACCACGTTGGGCGAATCGGTAAAGTTGATCACCGGCAGATTGGCGTGAATCGGCGCCATGACATTGCGGTAGATCAGGGGCGGCGGGTAGTAGTAGCCCGAATAGTTGATCGTCTCCATCTCGTCATAGCCGAGATAACACACACCCACATAATAGGGGGTCACGCCGATAAACCATTCGTTATAGTCGTTGTCCGAGGTGCCGGTTTTGCCCGCGATCGGCATGGTGGAACCCGGGAATTTTGAGTTGGTGCCGGTGCCGGGGGCTGCGGCGGTGACGCGCTGCAAGAGCTTATTCATGATGGTGGCGGTTTCCTGCGAGATGACGCGTTTCGGAACCGCCTTATTCTCAAGAATGATATTGCCCTCAGAATCGATGACCTTCGTGTAGGAATGCGGTGCGGTATAAAGCCCGCCGTTGCCGAAGATCTGGTAGGCGCCGGCCATTTCAAGCGGGGTAACGCCCTTGGTCAGACCGCCCAGTGCCATCGGGGCCAGTGCGACGTCGGTAAACACCTTGCCGTTTTTCGCTTCACTTTCAACAAGATTTTTAAACCCGAGCGAATCGCGCAGGAAATTAAAGCTCGTGCGCGGCGACAGCATCTGGACCAGCTTGACCGGTATCGTGTTGGTCGAGCGCTGAATCGCCTCGGTGATGGTCAGCGGCCCCTTGTATTCGTTGTAGAAGTTTTTGGGATACAGCGAATTTGGGTCCTCGGGGTCAAGCTGTATGGGGCTGTCCTCCCAGATCATCGACCAGTTGATCATGTTGTACTCCATCGCCAGCGAATAAGAGGCGATCGGCTTGATGGTCGAGCCGGGATGACGCACCGCGCTGGTGGCGCGATTAAAGACGCGCGCGCCGGTTTTCTCGCGGTCGGAGCCGACAATGGCTTTGATTTCGCCGTTAAAGTCGAGAATGACAAAGGCTGATTCGGGGTATTCCTCATTACGAATCTTCGGGAAGGTCTCGGGGTCGAGATATTTCTTCTCGAGATAGTCCTGCATCTCGGCGTCAACGGTGGTGTAAATTCTAAAACCGCCGGTGCGCAGCGCTTCCTTCGCGCCCGATTCGGTATAGCCGGCCTTGGTGACAAGATCGCTTAGCACCTCTTCGTAAACGGTGTCGATAAACCAGTTTTGTACCGTGTCGAGCTTCTGGACGTACTCCTCCTTTTTGAAGACCATTTCCTGCGCGATCGCCGCTTCATATTCTTCGTCGGTCAGCATCAGGGTGCCGTCGGGATGCTCCTGTTCATGCATCATTTTCAGGATCATCAGCTGACGGGTTCGGTTGTCCTCGGGGTTTGAGAAGGGGTTCCATTTGGTCGGGTTTTGCGTAATTGCAATCAGCGCGGCCGATTCGGCGGGAGTCAGTTCCGCGACCTGCTTGCCAAAATAGAGGTTCGAGGCTGACTGCACGCCGTTCTGGCCGTTGCCCAGCGCGATCGTGTTGAGGTAGACCTCCAGAATCTGCTCCTTGGAATAGTTTTTTTCAAGGTTGATGGCACGGAAGATTTCGCGCACCTTACGGCCGACGTCAAATTCGTTGTCGCTCGTAACGTTTTTAATGACCTGCTGCGTGATGGTCGAGCCGCCGAACATGTCCTGCGCAAAGGGGTTTGCGTAGTTGACAACCGCCGCCACTGTGCGCTTGATGTCAATACCCGCATGGGACCAAAAGCGCTTGTCCTCGACGGCGACCGCCGCGTCCTTAAGGCTCTGCGGAATATCCGAATAATCGACCCAGATGCGGTTTTCGTTATTCTGCACGCGTTGCAGCTCGAAATAATCGTCGCTGTTTTCCTCTTTGGCGTAGATGATGGTGGTAAAGCTCATCTTAACGTTGTCAAGCTCCACACGATCGCTGGCGTCCAGCGTATTGAGAACATAAACGGTAAGTACCGACGCAACGATACAGCCCGTTATGATGCCCACCATAATGATCACGGCAAGAAATCTGCCGAAAATGACGAGCGGATTATAACGGGGCTTGCGCCGACGGCGTTTTGACGGCCGGTTTTCTGCTTGTCTGGTGTTTTCGACTGACACCAAATCACTCCTTTTTCTATTGCATGGCAAAAGCCAAACCGATGCATTTGCATATTATGTTGATACCCAGTCTGAGCATCACCGCTTAGTATAGCATAAACAAAAGGGTTTGTGTACAGGTATTTTGCCCAAAAGTCTTGGTTCCAAAGCGCATACGGCGCCGTATTCGTGTCAACAATATTTCCGATAACAGCCTTATGGCGGATAAAGGATATTTCTTTACTAAGCTTTGTCCGCTTTGATTAATTTACACAGGAGATGGTAGCTGTGAAGAAAAAAGTGAACTGGTTTGGCGTTGCGGCGCTGGCAGTGGCACTATTAGGCGGTGGCGCTTTTGGAATCTGGGCAAAATTTCAGGCGCAGGATGTTCCGCAAGCGGCAGTCGATATCGCGTCAAACGTCAGCGCCGAGCAGGCGCCCCAGAAGCCCCGTTATCTGTTAACCGGCTATCAGGGCAAGCTGGCGGTTTTTATGATCGGCAAAAAAGAGCCCGAGCTGGTGTTTGACCGCTATTTGCATTATCTGCCCGACGTCGACCGCATGCGGCTTGAAGAGGGCATTGAGGTTTCAGATTATGCCGAGCTGCTGCAGTTGATTGAGGATTACACGAGCTGATCTTTTATCAAGTGGCAGATTTTCTTAAAAATGCTGCATAAAACCCTCTTTGTCATAACCGATTGCCGCTTGAAAACAAATTGTAACCACTCTTTAATTTACAAAGGATGAATTCACGCGGCCGATGCTGTATCATAAAGCCATAACATCAATTAAATGAGGAACGGCTGATGACCTTTAAATTTGCCCACAACAACATCAATGTCTGCGATTTAGATGCCAGCATTGCATTTTATAAAAAAGCACTCGGATTAAACGAGATCCGCCGCAAGAGCGCTGCGGATGGCAGCTTTACACTGGCGTTTTTGTCGGACGGCAGCAGCGAGCATCAGTTGGAACTGACTTGGCTGCGCGACCACACCGATCCTTACAATCTTGGCGAAAATGAGATTCACATCGCGTTTCGCACCGACGATTATGACGCGGCGCACGCGCTGCACAGCGAGATGGGCTGCATCTGCTACGAAAATAAGGCCATGGGCATTTATTTCATCAACGACCCGGACGGCTACTGGCTTGAGATTCTGCCGCCCCAGCACCACTGACATCCGACTTTTCGGTAAGAAGGTACTCTCCTAAAACCTTCTTAACCTTCATAACGAGGGCGCTCTCCATTTTATAGTCCTCGTGTTCGTTCAAATTCTCCTTAAATACAGAAGCCCGCCACATCGGCGGGCTTCTGTTGTTTCTATTTAAAGGGGCGCCGCGTTGGACAGCCAATGCGGCGCTGACAGATTGTACCGTAAAAGCTCAGATTAAGCCTTTTGCGCGCTTTTCGCGCTTTTAGAGTATGCTTTTGGCTCGTCGGTTCTGTCCACCAAATAATCAATACTTGTACCAAAGAGATCGGCCAGCTTATCAAGGACGGGTATGGGAATATTCAAATTCCCCAATTCGTAATCGGAATAGGTCGTTTGATGAATATTTAATAGTCGGGCGAGCTGTGCCTGTGTCATATCTCGATCTTCTCTCATATGGCGAATTCTCTCATACATGATTTTTCACCTCAGTAATAGTATGCAATAAGGGAATATTCCTTATTGACTTTTAAGGGTTATTCCCTTAAAATGATAATGGAGGTGGTAAAAATGCCGGATTATCAAAGCATAAGCAACCATTTGATCATAGCGTTAAGCGAAATTATTGATCAGGCACAGGCTGCCCTTGAATCCGCCGAAGAAAATATTATTTCCGATGAGGCAAACCCGCCAAATTTGCACGCGCTCCCGATTAGAGAAGATTAAAGGATGAAAAGCGGCCCGCCAATCGATCCCTTTTTATATGAATAAGCCGGCATGATTCCCCGCCGATGAGAATAGCCTGTTTAGAGGAGGGGATACCATTGGCCGACATGCTGCTTGAACGCGCCGCCGGTGCGCTGTGGGGCCCGTTTACGATGGCGATCATTTTGGGGTTAGGCGGGTACCTGACGGTAAAAACCCGCTTTTTCTCGCTTCGGAGCCTGCCGCAGGCGTTTAGAAATATCATCGCGGATATCGGCGGAAAACGTGGCGAAAAGCGCGATGTATCGGCGTTCATGGCCATGAGTACCGCTCTGGGGGCGACGATGGGCACCGGCAACATCGTTGGCGTGGCCACCGCCGTGGTGGCGGGCGGGCCGGGTGCGGTTGTGTGGATGCAGTTGGCTGCCCTCGCCGGCATGATGATCAAATTTGCCGAGGTGGCGCTGGCCGTCAAATATAAGCGGCAAGGCGCGGGGCCGATGGGCTATCTGCACGCGCTGGGCAGGCCGGGCAGCGCTCTCGCTTTTTTATTTGCGGTCAGCTGCGTTATGGCCTCGCTCGGCACCGGCAATATGACGCAGTCCAATTCTGCCGCGCAGGCGTTGGCGCATTTTTCGGTGTCGCCCATGCTGTGTGCCGTCGCGCTTGGTTTGTTTACGTGGATCGCCACCGGCAGAGGGGTCAGGGGCATCATGCTGCTCTCGGCGTGGATTGTGCCGGTCATCACGGTTGGATATCTGCTGCTCTCGGCAGCGGCGGTTTGGCAGGGCAGGGCACAGCTGCCCGACGCGGTCGGAGAGATGTTTGCACAAGCCTTTGGCCTGCGGGCGGCCGCGGGTGGAACGATCGGTTATACGGTGCGCAGCGCTATGCGATTTGGTCTGGCGCGGGGTGTTTTCTCGAACGAGGCGGGCATGGGCTCGAGCCCGATCGCGCATTCCCAGTCGGACTGCTCCGACCCGGTAGCGCAGGGTATGTGGGGCATTTTAGAGGTGTTCATCGACACGACGCTTTCCTGCACGCTGACGGCGCTTGTGCTGCTCACCGCGGAGGGCGGGATGCTGCTGTATGGTGCGCAGGATGGTGCGGCGCTGGCTATCCGTTGCTTTGGGGCGCTGTTGGGTGGATCCTCGGGCGCGCTTGTCGCTGTGTTCATCGCGCTTTTTGGCGTCACCTCGGTGTGCGGTTGGTATACCTACGGCAAAACCGCGCTGCAATATTTGCTGCCCCGATCAACCGCCGCGCCAACGCTCTACCGTCTGTTATATGCGGTCGGTGTCTCGCTTGGCGCGCTGTGGGGTGTGCGAAGAATCTGGCTGCTCAGCGATTTTCTAACCGGGCTGATGATGCTTTTTAACCTGCTGGGGCTGCTGTTTTTGTCGCCCGAGGTACACCGGTTGGTGCACGCTTATGACGTAAGGCGCAAAAAACACCGCTGATTTTAAACTTTTTGCTTGCATCGTGGTGGTCGCTGTGTTATGATAGCACCACTGGGAATGAAGTTCTCCCTTGGATTTTTCCAAAACCGCCTTTGAGCTGATGACTTCTGCGACTTTTGACGCAGAAATCATCAGCCTTTATTTTTTTTTGTGCTATTAAAAATGTTGTAGACATTTTTGGTCCGAGTACGCCGATAGGCGCACATTTTAAATTTTAAAAAGGAGAAAACCGATGCTAACCAGTCTTGCGATTATTTTTTTGATGGGCCTATTGCTCGGCGTTTTGTTCGAACGTCTGAGGCTGCCGCCGCTTTTAGGCATGATTGTGACCGGTATACTGGTGGGCCCGCATGCGCTCAACCTCTTGGATCAATCGATTCTAAACATCTCCGCCGAGCTGCGCCAGCTGGCGCTTGTCATTATCCTGACGCGGGCGGGCCTGTCGCTGGATATGGCCGATCTCAAACGAGTCGGCAGACCGGCCATTCTCATGTGCTTTCTGCCCGCCTGCTTTGAGATTATCGGCGTTTTATTGATAGCCCCTAAGCTTTTGGGGATCACACTGTTGCAGGCGGCGATCATGGGCAGCGTCATCGCGGCGGTTTCTCCCGCGGTTATTGTGCCGCGTATGCTGGTGATTATGGAGGGCGGCTATGGCAAAAAGCACAGCATTCCGCAACTTATTCTGGCGGGTGCTTCGGTGGACGACGTTTTTGTGATTGTAATGTTTACGGCTTTCGTTTCATTGGCGACAGGTAACCAGATCTCGGCAGCCAGCTTTGCCGAGATCCCCTTGTCCATCGTGCTGGGCATTCTGGCGGGTGCGGTGTGCGGTGTGCTGCTCGCGCTGTTTTTTAAGCGCTTCCATATGCGCGCTTCCATCAAGGTGCTGATATTGCTCAGTCTCTCTTTTTTGCTACTGGAGGGTCAAAACCGCCTGCAAGGTGTTGTGCCGGTTTCCGGACTGCTGGCGATTATGAGCACCGGTATCGCGCTCTATCAAAAATGCCCCGAATTTGCCGAAAAGCTTGCTTCCAAGTACAACAAGCTGTGGGTAGCGGCACAGATTCTGCTGTTTGTATTGGTGGGCGCAACGGTCGATCTAAAATATGTGCAGGCGCAGGGCTTCGCAGCCGCTGCCATTGTACTGGGCGCACTGCTGTTTCGGATGGCGGGTGTGTGGGCCTGCCTGATTAAAACGGCGCTATCGCTGCGCGAAAAGCTTTTTTGCCTTTTGGCCTATACGCCCAAAGCAACGGTGCAGGCGGCCATAGGCGCTATTCCGCTTTCAATGGGGCTTGCGGGCGGGCAGCAGGTATTGACCGTGGCGGTGCTGTCGATTCTGATCACAGCGCCATTTGGCGCGATGGCCGTCGACCGGCTGTATAAAAGACTGCTTCGGCAGGATGGCGGCGGCGCATAGCGGGGGGAGATCGTATAAAACGGCGGGGATTTTCCCCGCCGTTAGGGTTTTTGTCAAGAGGAACTTTTTTAAAGGGAAGAAAAGGGCAAAAAATGTGTCTGTGGGCGGTTGTAAGCCAGTTTTTGAAACCCTATCAATTGAGATTTGGCTTTATTTGGATAGATGAATGTGATATAGTTAGGTTTAACGGTTAAAGGTGAACGGCGTGTCCGAAAAAAATAAGGAGTTAGTTGGATGAGGGAAAAGCAGATTACTTACAAGCCAATAACATTTATCGCCATTACGTTTGTTGTCACATGGATTTGTGCATTTATTAAGGCATATCAAATATGGTTCAGTTATGATACTGTCTTAGGCAAAATTTTATTGATTTCCATTGATTTTTTTGAAAGTGCATCACCGTTATTAGCGGCATTAATATTATTGCGACAGTCTTTTCGTATAAAGGGTGGTCTTTTTCAATATTTTTTTGGTCACAAGCCTCAGGCTCTGCCATATGTAATAGTTTTATTTTTATTTGCCATCCAGTTTTTAACCTTTTATCTTTTTGGTCAATTTAATAACGCTATTTCCTTAACCGCATTTTTGGGAGCATGGGGCGGCCAAATGCTTTTGGGCGGTGGCATGGAAGAAGGCGGATGGCGTGGTTATTTGCAACCGGCTTTTGAGGAAAAAGTACATATTACTGTTTCTGTAATAATTGTCGCATTCGTTTGGGCTTTATGGCATCTTCCGTACTTTTTTCTACCAAACACCTTCCACACAGGAAGCAGCTTTCTCATGTACATGGCTACAACCACCGCCACAGCATTTACTTTAACAGCTATCTATAAACTGACGGGAAGTGTTCTTGTTTGCACTTTATTCCACGGATGGCAAAATGCAATTGTAATGAGCATTTCCCCTAATTTGGAACATCCGGGTTTTTTAACGCTGTTTGCACTTCAAACGGTCGTTTCCATTATTCTTTGTATGAAGCCTTTGGGGCTTTCGCCAAGGAAACTTTTTTAAGGCGGAAAAAACAACAGGGCGCGAAGATGCGCCTTGTGAACGGTTATAAGGCTTTTTGAGGCGAGGCAGAAAACGCTTGTTTACCTTCGAAACGAGGGTTAAGGCGCAAGATTATAGGAGAGCGAAATGTTCGATCTTGAAAAGGACTACAATTCACGCGTAGATGAACTGCGCAAATTGATAAGATCCCCAAAGTCTTTTGATGCGGCGATAGAATTGGCACTTGCGCTTCATGCGGTCACGCATACAAGCGAGGTGTCCGCCAGCGGCAAGCCCGCCTTTTGTGATGATTTGCTGGAGGGGTTGTCCGATGAAGATTATAGTGTGATGCCTACCAAAAAAGATGAAACCATCGCATGGCATTTATGGCATATAGCCAGAATCGAAGATATGGTCGGCAATCTTCTGATAGCGAGACAATCCCAGATCTTTAGTGACGAATGGATGGCCAGACTGAATGTGACCGTTAAAGACACCGGCAATGCAATGACTGATCCGCAAATAATCGACTTTAGCCAAAAAGTAAATAAACAGGCGCTTATCAATTACCGCAATGCGGTAGGCTGCCAAACACAGGAGATTATTCAGTCCTTATCCCCAGATGATTTGAAGCGAAAACCGGAAGCTGAGTACCTTGACCGACTGGTTAGCGAAGGTGGTTTGTTGGCGTGTAGAGGTTCACTTTGGCTCAAAAACTTTTGGGCAACGCATACAGTGGCGGGACTTATATTGCTGCCCTTAACACGCCATCATATGATGCACCTGCCCGACAGTCTTGCGATTAAACAATTTATTAGCCGTACATCATCAGCCTTAAATACATAACCCCCAGATTCCCTTTGCCGAGACTGATAATTTTAATGTTGCAATGGTAGATGGCGATAGAGGGCGCTTCCTTTTAGTTTGGAATGAAAAGGCGAATGAACATATTTATATCATAGATTGGAGCGCCGGGCGATGGAATGGATACTGACTATGGGAATGATAACAATAGGAATGTTTGGATTAGGAAAACCCCAATTGTTCAATAAAACCTATAAAATGCGGTTACAGCACATTCGGATGGTTGGTGGTGTTGTACTGATATGCGGAATGTTAGTAGCCATATCCAACATTACGTTGGGCATAGGTTAATGTATCGGTTAATAGGCACAATTAGTGCAATTTAAAAAAGCACCGGTGCCGCCCGAAAATAGCGGTACCGGTGCTTAATGATTGTCTATTGTTAGTGATGCCCCTGATCACAGGTGGCGCAACTATCACAGTGGTGCGGATCGTCGATGATTTTACCCACAATCGGTTCAGGGTCGACGCCCTGTCTGCGGTAATAGTCCGAGAGCGCGGCGCGCACCGCCTGTTCGGCCAACACCGAGCAATGCACCTTGACGGGGGGCAGGCCATCGAGCGCCGTAATAACGGCCTTGTTCGAGAGCTGGAGCGCTTCTTCGAGCGTTTTGCCCTTGATGAGTTCGGTAGCCATCGAGCTGGTCGCGATTGCCGCGCCGCAGCCGAAGGTCTTGAACTTAACGTCTTCAATGACGCCCTTATCGATCTTAAGGTACATTTTCATAATATCGCCGCAAACCGCGTTGCCGACCTCGCCGACGCCGTTGGCATCCGCAAGCTCGCCGACATTGCGCGGGTTGGAAAAATGATCTAACACCTTTTCAGAATACATCATATCGATCACACGTCCTTTATCTATTGTAAAGATTATTGTTGTTCAGCCATCAGCTTTTCCCACACGGGGGACATCGCGCGCAGGCGGGCGATGATGGGCGGCAGCTCGGAGAGAATGTAATCGACATCCTCGTCGGTGTTGTCGTCACTCAGCGAGATGCGCAGCGAGCCATGCGCAATCTCATGCGGCAGGCCGATCGCCAGCAGCACATGGCTGGGGTCAAGCGAGCCGGAGGTGCAGGCCGAGCCGGAGGAGGCGCAGATGCCCTTCATATCCAGCATCAGCAGCATCGACTCGCCCTCAATGCCCTCAAACGAGATGTTCAGGCTGCCGGGTAGGCGATGCGCACGGCTGCCGTTTAAGCGGCAACGGGGAATTTCGCTTAAAATACTGTCGATCAACCGATCACGCATCGCTTGGCGACGTGCGTTGCGGGCCGCCATATCGGTCGTCGCAAGCTCAATGGCGGTGCCGAGCGCCACGATTGAAGCGAGGTTCTCGGTGCCCGCGCGGCGGCTGCGCTCTTGAGCGCCGCCATCCATAAAGGTTTCAAGGACGACGCCATTGCGGACATACAGCACGCCGATGCCCTTGGGCGCGTGGATCTTATGCCCCGACAGCGCCAGCAGGTCGATGTTCTGGGCAACGACGTCGATCGCGACATTGCCGACTGCCTGAACCGCGTCGGTATGGAACGGCACCTTGGCCGCGCGGCAGACCGCGCCGATTTCGGGGATGGGCAACACGGTGGCGATCTCGTTGTTGGCGTACATGATGCTGACCAGCGCCGTGTCGGGACGAATAGCCGCCTTGACTTGCCCGGCCGAAACCAGGCCCTGACTATCAACCGGCAGATAGGTCACCTCAAAGCCCTGCTTCTCCAGCGCCTGAAAAGAATGCAACACGGCGTGATGCTCAAAGTTGGTGGTAATCAGGTGTTTTTTGCCCTTCTTGGCGCCGGCCCAAGCCGCACCCTTGATAGCCCAGTTGTCCGACTCGGTGCCGCAGGAGGTGAAAAAGATCTCATTGACCTTTGCGTTTAGCGCCTTCGCGACCTTCTCACGGGCGGCATCCAACGCGGCCTTGGCCTCACGTCCCTTGGAATAGACGCTGGAAGGGTTGCCATAATGCTCGCTCAAATAGGGCAGCATAGCTTCCAGCACCGGTTTGGACACTGCGGTTGTAGCGGAGTTATCCGCGTAAACAAAACGTTTTTCCATGATAAATCCTCCAAAAGCGAAATATCGCTGCTTAATACTGTTGCTTCAGTTGAAAATTTTGATTCTCAGTCAAAGGGTTGCACGGTTTGGCACCGTCAACACAAAGTCTGCAAAGAAATTTCAGGCGATAATGCCGTCGGACTTAGTGAAATGGCGGCGGCGGTTACAACGCCTGTCAAATAACGGCCATTTATATCAGCATGCCTCAAAATAAAGAAGCTATACTTTTTTGGTCGACTTTATTGTATACCTTATTCGTATAAAATGCAATAGCTTTGGCTAACATTTTTGAAACTTTTTACTCTCGGCAACGGCCAGCCGGTCACAGCGCTCGTTTTCGGGGTGCTCGTTGTGTCCTTTAATCCACACAAATCGCACCTTGTGCTGTTCTAACAGCGTCAATAGCTGCTGCCAAAGATCGGCGTTTAAGGCGGGCTTTTTGTCGGCCTTAACCCAGCCGCGCGCGCGCCAGCCACGGGCCCAGCCCTTTTCCACCGCGTCGGTGACATATTTCGAGTCGCTATAAAGGGTGACGTCGCAGGGCTCCTTGAGTGCCGAGAGTGCCTGTATGACGGCGGTAAGCTCCATGCGGTTGTTGGTCGTCTCCCGCTCACCGCCCGAAAGCTCGCGCTCGGCGTCGCCGTAACGCAAAATAGCGCCCCAGCCGCCCGGACCGGGGTTGCCGGAACACGCGCCGTCTGTAAAAATTGAAATCTTCTTTTGCGGTATCGACATAAAGCCCTCCAGAATCTGTGCTATTTTGTATTAAATAGCCGCCCGGTTCTACCGACCGACGGCAATGGTCCGATGCGTTAAAGCATTTGTGGAATATTTTCTGCCGAGCCTATTATATTACACCTATACGCCGTACACAATAGTAATGTGCTGTTTCAAGGGCGGCTTGACAAATTTAAGGGCAGCGCATATAATAATTAAATTGTAAAATTATATCATCGATAGATTGTCGGTTCATACCGCTTTTATGATATGTTTTGAATTATTTTTTTTCGTCGTTGACCGGAAATGGCGGCGAAACTTACATAATATTATATTTTATGAAAAAAAGAATATGGAGGATTATTTGTGCCTGAAACTAAAAATAAAACATCCGCCGAGGGAAAAAACCTTTTCTCCCGGCGCTCAGGATTTGCGCCTAAAAACCGCCAGACGGCGTCTGAGGATGCCGTCATGACCGGGACCGGCCTGTATGGAAAGGTTGATTTAGACGCACAGACGCCCGCCGAACCCAAGCAGGCGCAGGAGCAGCCCCGGCAGAAGCAGGCTCAGGGCGCACACCGCCCCAGAAAGCCGCTTTCTAAAAAAGAGGTGCTTGAGCAAAGAGTCGACGTCCGCGCCGACCTGCCCGCCGCACCGGCGGCGACGCCGCAGCCACAGCAAAAGCCCGGCGGACACCGTCGCGGACGGCCGAAAAAACCCGCCGTTGCGCAGGGCGTGACAACCGATACGGCGCCACTGACAGTAGCGCCTACCGAGAACAAAAAGCCTAAAAACCGCCGTCAAAAAAAGTCGGCGCAGGAGAAAACACCGGTGCGCATTATCCCGCTCGGCGGTTTGGGCGAGATTGGCAAGAACATGACGGTCATTGAGTATAAAAACGACATGATCATTATCGACTGCGGCCTGGCTTTCCCCGACGACGACATGCCGGGTATCGACCTTGTCATTCCCGATTTTTCTTACGTCGTTAAAAATAAAGAGAAGGTGCGCGGCGTCTTTTTAACCCACGGACACGAGGATCACATCGGCGCTTTGAGCTATCTGCTTAAAGAAATCAACGTGCCGGTCTATTCGGCCCGGCTGACCATCGGGTTGGTCGAGGGCAAGCTCAAAGAGGCGGGCATCTTAAACAGCGCCAAGCTCAACGTTCAAAAGGCGGGGGATGTTGTCCGCATGGGCGATATCTCGGTCGAGTTCATCGCGGTCAACCACTCGATTCCCGACGCCTGCGGCTTTGC
>JAEWBS010000125.1 GCA_023391005.1 Bacillota bacterium
CGGCTCCTCCTGTTATTGTCGTTTAGCACCGCGCGGCGCAGCGTCGACACCGACGCGCTGTGCGCGTGGCAGATGGCGACGGCCAGCGCGTCGGCGACGTCGTCGGGCTTCGGGCAATCCTCAAGGCACAAAAGCCTGCGGGTCATATCCATAACCTGCCGCTTTTCGGCGTTGCCGTAGCCGACCACCGCCTGCTTGACCTGCATGGGGTTATATTCGAACGGCTCGACGCCATATTGCGCCGCCGCGAGCAAAATGACGCCCCTCGCGTGCGCCACATAGATGCCGGTCGTCTTATTCTGTGAGAAAAACAGCTCTTCGATCGCCATCGTATCTGGGCGGACCCGCTCGAGCAGCGCACAGATATCGCGATAGATGATCTCGAGCCGCGCTTCAAACGGTATTTTCGGCGGCGTGGTGATCGCGCCCGCCTCAAGCAGAGCAAAACGTCCCCGCTCGTAAGAAACCGCGCCGCAGCCGACAATAGCATACCCGGGGTCTATGCCTAGCACCACCACCGGCCGCACCTCCCTAGTCTTTCTCAAATGGGTATATGTGATTTATTATAGCATAGACAGTCCTTTCCAACAAGCAGTGAAGCGTCGTATTTTGTGGCCTGTACGTGTGCCTTCTGTAAAGCTTTATTGGCCCATTTATCGGTGCGGATTCTTTTCATGGATCAATTACTCGCGTTGTGAGGCGGCTGTCCGCATTCAGACAAAAAACCACAGCCAATCAGCTGTGGTTTCGTCTGAATGAATTTTCGCCGCTTATAACGGCAGCTGCCTGCAAAATTCAGGATTAGATTCCGGAAAATCGATTCTGCGCTGATTGCCCCGGCTCTCTTGTCGGTTGGCGGCAGCCTCAACCATCAGGCGCACGCTTAACACAATCTGACGGCTTTCTTCATCCTTTTTAAGCTCCGGATCGGCTAAAATCACATTGAGCCGGTCAGTCGCCTCCTGTAGCGCATCTCCAGTGCGGTAGATGCCCAAAACCTTTGCGGCAAGCGCGCGCACCTGCGGTACCACGCGGTCTCGCACCGCTTGATCGGTCGGATAGACCGGCGCGCCGACGCAGGACACATCCTGCGAAAAGTCGGTATTGCGCGCAATGCCCTGCGCGCACAGCAGACCAGAAAGGGTGGCCTGACTGGCCGCGTTACCGGCGCAGCGGCAGGCGCCGTGCACACCGCCGCAGGCCTCTCCCACCGCATAGAGCCCCTTGACGTTGGACTGATAGTCGGTATCCACCTGAATACCGCCCGATATGCTGTGGGCCATCGGCCCGACCTCAATCAGCGCCTTGTTGGGGTCAACCCCATTTTCCATCAAACGGTCATAGAACCACGGATACCCCTTGAGGACATTCTGGTCGATATGTCGCAGGTCGGCCCAAACGCCGCCGTTGGGGCTGCCCTTGCCCGCGGCAACCTGTTTCCAAATTTCGCTGTTCAAAAGCGTTTTGGGGCTGCCTGCCTCGCCCTGCGGGCGGACATTGAGCATAAAACGCTCACCCGCGCTGTTTCTGAGATAGGCGCCTTCGCCAAGCATGGCGGTGGGGCAAGGCTCGCCGGTCGCGCCGGGCGGGGACATGACCACCATCGGCTCATATTCAAGGAATTCCATATCTACAAAGGTCGCGCCAGCCTCCCGTGCGATCGCAACGGTGGTTCCGTTGATATCCTGCGGGTAGGTCGAGGTGCCGAATAGATTCCCGATGCCGCCCCACGCCGCGACCACCGCTGGCGCGTAGACATTTTCAAGCGTGCCGTCCTTATGCCGCACCGTCACGCCGCACACCCGGCCGTTGTCTGAAAGCAGCCGGACACAGGCGCAGTGCTTGTGCATGTCAACGCCCCGGCTCTGCAGCATCGGCAGCATCTTTTTGACAATCTCCACGCCGATTAGCTCGGTCGTGCAGCACAGGCTGCGCGGATAAGTGTGCCCCGAAACATGCCTGAGCTTGACCGTACCGTCGGGATTGCGGGCGAAGTCCACGTCCCAACGCCTCAGGAGCTCATATCCGTTGACGGTATTCTGCGTCATCTCGCGCACGAGCGCTTGATTGCCGATATCGTAGCCCGAATGCAGCATATCTTCATAATACTGCTCGGGGGTATCCCCATAGGGGTTCTCAGGCAGCACAAAGTTGATGGCCGCAATATAGGGCGTTCCGCCCAACCCCGGCGCATAGAGTCCTATGCGCTTAACACCAAGCTCGCACAGCCGCGCGGCGCAGGCCAGAGCGGCCAACCCCATGCCAGCTATTACAACATCGTAGGTCTTAGAACTCATGCTACCCCTCCTCTCGCACCCGCTTTCTGATGGCGGGTGGCATTAAACACCAGTATTGCAATGCCGAGAACGATGCCTACAAGGGTGGAGATCACCTCGGGGATGATCAGGCAACACGCGGCCGCAAACAACAGCACCCGCTCATACGGCTTCATCGCGATGCGATAAAATCCGGCGACCGAGCAGGCCAAGAGAAACGTTCCAGCCATAAGCTGCACGGCGCCCAAGACAATTTCAAGCGCGGTGCCCTGAAGCAAAATAGCGGGGTTGTACACAAACACAAAGGGCACCATAAAGCCTACCGTCGCATAGCTCATGCCGGTCAACCCCGTCTTCATGGCATCCGCCCCCGCTATTCCGGCGGCGGTGTAGGAAGCGACGCACACCGGCGGTGTAATCTGCGCCATAATGCCAAAATAGAACACAAACATATTCGCGCACAGCGCGTCTACGCCAAGACTTCTGATAACCGGCACAAACAGAATGACGCCGACCAGATAAGCCGCTACGGTGGGCAGGGCCATGCCGAGCAGCATGCAGCCGATCATGGCGATAAACAGCGCTAAAAACAGTCTGGAGCTGCCCAACGCGCCGACGACGCGGGTCAGATTGGTCGCAAGCGACGTCTGCCCGGTCACAACGTTAATGATGATGCCGCAGGCAGCGGTGGGAATCGCGATATCGGCGGCCTGCTTGGCGCCACGCATGCAGCAGCCCGCCAGCCCGCCAATGCCGATATAATTTCTGCGCCCGTTGACAAAATAGCTTATGACGTTGCAAGCCAGACACGAGAAGATGCCGATCATGCCCGCGCGCATAAGAGAAGCGCCCTGAATCAGGCTCATGACCAGTATGACGGCGGGCGCCAGCAGGTAAAGCCGCTGAAAAATCGGCTGCTCCACTTTAATTTCAGTATCGACACCGGTACTGTTCACCGCGCGTTTTCTGGCCAGCATCGTCACAAGGACGAACACACCGACGTAATAGGCCAGCGCCGGTAAAATGGCGGATTTGGCAATGAACAGATAGCTGACGCCCAGCATCTCCGCCATGATGAACGCGCCGACCCCCATAATGGGCGGCATAATCTGTCCGCCGGTGGAAGCGACCGCTTCAATGGCGCCCGCTTCGTGGGGGGCATATCCGACCTTTTTCATCATCGGAATGGTCATGACGCCAGTGGTGGAAACGTTTGCAACCGCCGAGCCGGAGATCATGCCCATCAGGCAGGAGGAAATGACCGCCGCCTTTGCAGGTCCGCCCGAAGATTTGTTTGAGAACTTCATGCCGCAGTCAATCAGCAGCTGGCCGCCGCCGCATTCGCTGAAAAACACGCCGAACACGATAAAATAGAACAGGCTGCTTGCAGAGGTATAAAGCGGGGTGCCGAACACGCCGCTCTCGCCCATCGTCATGCCCTCGGTGAACTGTTTGAGCATCAGCGCAAAGGCCTTGCCCTTGGTATAAAAAATACCGGGGCAATAGGGCGCTATCCACGCGTAGACAATAAAAGCGATGATAAAATAGAACAGTATTTTGCCCAGCGTACGGCGTACCGCCAAAAGCAGCAGCACCAGCGTAACCACCATGGCAGCGACGTCAAGACCCGTTACAGGATCAATAAACGGCACATGGTTAATGAGCATCTTATGCTGGGTCGCGATGTAAAAAAACAGGAAGGCAATGCCGGCGTAGCAGGGAACATCGATTGCCAGCAGCCACTTGTTGTGTTCTCGGCCCTTATTTGCGGGATAATAAAGATACACAAGCGCCAGCGCTATGAAAAGGTGCATCGGGCTCTGTAACATGGGCGGCAGCTGCTTTATCAGCGCCAAATACATCTGGAACGCGAAAAAGCTTATTGTCACCGCTATCATAGCGATGTTTTTGGGTGTCAGCTTTTTATCGACAGCCATCGGACATTTCTCCTTATGTAGAATAACGGGTTTGTGCCGTTGCCTGAGCGGCATTGATAAACGCCACCAAACCGGGGCGAGGACATGAATTGTAAAATGCCGCGCCCCGGTTCGCCTTAAATCGGGGAATTCATCACGCGCAGGTCAGCTGAGCTTGTAGCCCATTTCCTCATAATAGGCCTTTGCGCCGGGGTGCAGCGCAACGCCGGTCAAGGCGCCGTTGCCCGCGGTCGCGGGGTCAAAGTTGGACATGGCTGCCACGGCGTTTGCCAGCTCAGCCTTGCCCTCGCAGATGGCCTTGGTCAGCGCGTAGGCAACCTCGTTATCCATCGTGGAAGAGACAAGAACAACCTGCTGAGAGCCGACGGTTTTGACATCGACATTCTGCTTGTTCCAGGTTCCGGCTGGAACGGTCACGTAGTCGTAGCCCATCTTGCAGAGTGCCTCAAGCGTGCTGTCGGCAAGCTGGACGTCATACATATCGTGCGTGAGGCACAACTCGGTGGTATTGGCCTGACCCGCACCGATGTGGTCGATGGTCATGTCGTAGAGATCGTCCTGCAAACCGCTCTTAATGGCGTCGCCGCCGGTCTTCTCAACCTTGCCGCCCCAGGCGATGACGTCATCAAGATTAACGCCGAGCGCCTCAAAGACCTTTTCCGCGCTGAGCTCGCCCAGCGTGCCGTTCTTCTTAATGACAATTTTGACAGGATGTTTTTTGGCGACAAGCTCTTCCATCGTCTTAATGCCGGTGGTGTCGACAAACTTTTGCGTAAACATCACATTGACAAAGTCCTTGCCCATGCCGCCGGCCAGCGCCGCAATGTCGGTGGTTGGAGGGTTGTCGAGAATGCCGTTCTCATAGCTCCACTTGGCCGGGCCCGCATTGGACATGACGATATCACACTGCGCCGCGTTGTTAACGATGATCGGCGCGCCCACGCCGCCGGGCGAGGTGGTGGTGATGTCGATGGTCGATCCGCCGGGCAACCCCTTGAGCATGACGCTCTGCAGCGCCGCCGCATAGTTATACGCCGCGGTGCCAACCTCCTGCGCGGCAAAGGTCAGGTTGACCGGTGCGGTCAGTTTATGCGCCGGTTCGGCGGCCGACGAGGCGGACGGTGTCTCGGACGGCGCCGCAGGCGTCGGCGCGGGGCTGCTCTGCGCGCCGCAGCCGGCCAGTACAAATAGAATAACCGCAAGAGACAGTGCTAAGATATTTTTCAACATGGTTTTTCCTCCTCTTAACCTTTAAAGTTTGTCTTATATTTACCGGTTTGAAAACAACCGCCTAAATATACGCTTACAGGGTCTTCTCTTTGGCTTGCGCCATCACAATAGCATAGTCGATCGCGTTGGTCAGGCTCAGCGCGTTTGCCCCACCGTCGCCCGCATGGCCGTAGCCGGTGCCGTGATCGACGCTGGCCCGGATAATCGGCAGCCCCAGCGTCACGTTGATACCCGCGACGGCATCCCATTTGCCCAATGCGTTGTTATAAACAAAGCCCTTGACCTTCAGCGGGATATGCCCCTGATCGTGATACATGACCACGACGATGTCGTACCAGCCGCCCAGCGCCTTGGAAAAGGCCGTATCCGCCGGAATCGGCTTTTTGTCGGGGATAAAAATGCCCTCGGCCAGCGCCGCGTCGATCGCGGGCTGAATCTCTTCGATCTCTTCGTGACCAAACATGCCGTTCTCACCGCAGTGCGGATTGAGGCCCGCCACGCCGATCTTCGGGCGTTCAATGCCCAGCGCCCTGCACCCGGCCTGCGCGATGCGGATTACATCGAGCACCCGTTCTTTTTTGACCAGATCGCAGGCCTGCCGCAGCGAGACGTGGGTTGATACGTGTACCACACGCAGCGCGTCGTGCGCGAGCATCATCGTGTATTTGGACGTTTGGGTAAAGTCGGCGTAAATCTCGGTATGGCCGCTGTAATGGTGCCCGGCCATGTTGATGGCTTCCTTGCTGATGGCGTTGGTAACCGTGGCGTCCACCCGCTTGGCCATTGCAAGCTCAATAACTGTTTTAACGTACTGAAACGACGCCTCTCCACCCAGCGGTGTCGCGCCCAGCGCAAAGGGCTTGGGTTCGTCGGGGCTTCCGGGAATATCGGCGTTCTTAATCAGCCCAAGGTCGTACACGTCGATGGTGCCGGGCTCAAATTGGGCCTCCTGCACCGCACGCACTGCCCGCAGCGCCACCTCGACGCCGCCCGCTTTTTTGACCGCGCGCGCCGCGTAGGCCATGCTGCTGAGATCACCGACCACCAGCGGCCGGCAACGCGCGTAAATATCGGGGTCAGAAAGCGCCTTGACAGTGATTTCAGGCCCGTTGCCAAACGGATCGCCCATCGAAATGGCGAGTATCGGTCTATTGCTCATGGGGGGCGCCTCCTTTATTCCATTCCATCTGCCGCGCACTGCGCCAGCACGTCCTTCAGACGGGCAAGGCCCTCGTCCGACAGGCTGTCAAACGGCTTGCGGCAGCCCCCAACGGGATAGCCCAGCAGCCCAGCAGCCAGCTTGACAATTGTATTGGGGTTGCCGTATTTAAAGCAATCGCGAAATGGCCGAATGCTGTCTTGAACCCGCTTGGCCTTTTCGAAGTTGCCAGCTATAAATTCCTCATAGATGGCGACCATCGTTTTCGGGAAGACGTTGGCGCAACCCGCGATGCCGCCTTGGCCGCCGAACACCAGCCCGGGCAGAATCAGCGCGTCGTTGCCCGAAAGCACGCTGAACCCCTTGTCGAGGTCGGCCGTCAGCTCAATGTACTGCTTCAGGTTATCAAAGTTGCCGCTCGAATCCTTGGCGCCCACGATGTTGGGGGCGTCCTTTGCCAGACGCGCGACGAGGGCGGGCGACAACGCGTTGCCGGTGCGCGCGGGGATATTATAGAGCACAATCGGCATATCGACCGCGTCGGCCACCGCCCGAAAGTGACGGTAAAGCTCCTCCTGCGAGGCTGCGGCAAAATAGGGCGTTATAACCGAGAGCACATCAGCCCCGAGCGCCTCGGCCTTTTGGCTCATCGCAATCGTCTCAGCCGTCGTAATGCAGCCGCTACCCGCGTAGACCGGCACACGGCGCGCCGTCTCTTCGACGACGATGCGCAGGATGTGTTCCTTTTCCTCAGCGGTCAGCGCGTAGCATTCGCCGTTGGTGCCAAATGCAAAGATGCCGTGCACGCCCGCCGTCACCATTCTGTTGACCTGATTGCGCAGCTCCTGTTCGTTGATGCGCTCATCGGCATACATGGGGGTCAGAATCGGCGGAATGATGCCTTTGATAGCCACCTTTTTCATCGTTCTCTCTCCTTTGTCAAAAAATTTCACAGAACCTGACAGTAAATCTGCCGCGCGTCCTCGGGTGTTACCGGGCGCAGGTTGTTATTAAGCAAGCGGGTTACCGCCATGCCCGCGTCGACCAGCGCGTCCAGATCCTCTGCCGGGACGCCAAAGGCTTGTAGGCTGGTCGGAATAGACAGATGCCGTACAATATCCTCAAGCCGTGCAATGACCGCAAGGCTTTTTTCAGCTTCGGAGGCTGCACCGCCGCTCAGGCAGCGGTCGTAGATTTCGGCCAGCCGCACCCGACAGGCGGGCTCGTTAAAGCGCATGACAGGCGCCAGCAGTATCGCGTTGGAGACGCCGTGCGGGATATGATATTTGCCGCCCAGCGGGTAGCTCAGCGCGTGCACAGCGGTGGTACCGGAGGCTGTGATGGCGACACCGGCGTAGAAGCTGGCGGTCAGCATCTGCTGCTTGGCGTCGAGCGCCTCGGGGTCGTCGCAGGCCCGTTCGATATTGGCAAAAATCATCTCCATCGCCCGCATTGCGAACAGATCGGAAAACGGGCTCGCCTTGTTGCCGGTGTAGCACTCAATCGCGTGCGCCAGCGCGTCGACGCCGGTCGAGGCCGCGATCTTGCGCGGCAGGTTTTTGATCATTGCCGCTTCGAGTATCACATAGTCCGCGATCATATGGTCGTTGACGATGCCGATCTTGAGCTGCCGCTCCGGTACGGCGACAATCGCGTTGGGCGTCGCCTCGGCTCCGGTTCCGGCCGTTGTCGGAATCATCAGCGTCTTAACGCATTTTTTAGCGCGTTTGGGGTTGTCTAAAAGCGCGTAAACGCCGTAATCGTCGGTGGCAAGCACGCTGGCGAGCTTAGCCGTATCCATAACGCTGCCGCCGCCCACCGCCATAATAAAGTCGGCATCGGCCCGCTTGCACTGATCGACCAGCCTTTGCGCCTGTTCATAGGTGGGCTCCGCGGGCAAGTCGTCTAAAACGACCGTCTGCACGCCGGTTTCGCGCACCACCGCCATCGGCAATTCCAGTAGGCCCGCGCCCTCGACGCCCTTATCGGTAAAAACAGCCAGCCGCCGCACCTTGTTTTCTTCCAAAATGGTTTTTATGTTTTCAAGCGCGCCCTCGCCGCCAAAAATGGCGCCCGGCATCCTCAGATTGTAATTTTTGATCATAGTGTCATCCCTTCCTCCGACTGACGCGACAAGCGCTGAGCCAGATTGCAAATAAGCGCGGGCGACCCGAAGCCGCCGGACTTGGTGATAATGTCATAAAATCTGCCATCATATAGAAAGTGTGAGAGTACAACGCCCGGTTCCAGCTCGCACACCGGGGTAAGCTCATCGATTCCGATCGCCTGCATCAGCGCCAGCAGCGTGTCGCCCCCCGTGCACATTAACGTCGCGTCCAGTCCCTTGTCGAGCAACCTTTTGGCCAGCGCCGCCAAAGCCGAGGAAATACGCAGCCGTACCTGTTCGGTTGAAAGTCCGTGCAGCGCGGCAAAGCTTTTGGTTTCTTCGCCGCCCTCTGGATCGTTGGTGTCCAGAATAAGCTGCCCGCCCGTTTTGATCAGCGCCAACCAGCCGTCCACGGCGCGCGCACAGTCCGAGCTACCAGGCCACTGCGGATCAAGCTTTTGAGCCAGCGTCAGCCGCATACGGTGAAACCCATTTTGTTCGGCAGTTTGAAGCTGCGCCCGCGTCACGGGGTTGACGCTGCCGCACACCACCAACAGCGCGGCCTTAAGCGCTGGAACCTGCGGCGCGGGGCCTGTCAGCGCCAACCTTTGGGCCATTATCTCGGCAAAGCCCGCGCAACCGGCTGAGAACCGCAGCCCTTCCAAGCCGACCGCATCGGCAATAACCGTCAAGCGCTCGACCGATTCGGCATCATAAAGCTGTATACCCAGCTCACCTGTAAAATCAGCCGATGCGTCCGCGCGGTGCAGCACTACTTGTTTGTCGGTCTGCTGCGCCACGATGTCGCGGATGTCGGAATAACGCACCGGTTCAAACGGGTCTTTTCCGAAGATGCTCTGCGCCACCGGGACGCCCTCTATGTAATGCACACCCTCGCGCGTTGTTCTACCCATCTTGGGATACGCGGGGACAAAAGTCATGCGGCCGACGCCGCCCGCATCCATCATCGCCGCCAGCTCGCTGCCAATATTGCCGCGCAGCGCCGAGTCGGTTTTTTTATAAATAAACGGCACTCCGGCCCGCAGCGCGTCCTTAACAATAGTAAACACAACGGTATAGGCCGCCTCCGGCGTAAGATGCCGGGTCTGCGCGTCGAGTACGAGCACCTGCGTGTCGGCCCCCTGCTGCAAAAAATCATGTCCCGCCCCGGTTTTAACGCGGGTCGCCGCGCCATAGGCCGCAAACAGTACGCCTGTGTCGAGCGCGCCTGTGAAATCATCTGCAATTATAAGTAGCTTTATCATTTAGACCCCCGGCCCATGGTTTATTTTTGATACATGACCATGGCGTAAAATAGGTTTTTGAACAGTTGCTCAAGGCGGATTCACCATTTACGCCTCATTTACTCCCATTTTACAAAGACCAAGCGGCGCAAGCAATTTTTTTCAGGCAATAAATTGTTTCTATTTTAATCATCGTTAAAATTACTTGCTTTTGTTTTGTGAATTTAGTATATTGTGTTTATATTTGAAACATATCGGGAGGGCTTTTTATGTCAAGGCGTCTTCGCATTTTGGGGGTTGCGCCGTATGAGGGTATGAAGAATCTGATGTCGGGCATTGCGGTGGAATATCCGCAAATTGAACTGACGCTGTTTGTCGGCGATCTCGAAAAAGGCGTTGAAATTGCAAAAAGTAACTTTTATGACAACTACGATCTCGTCATTTCCCGCGGCGGCACCGCCAAGATGATTCAGCAGCAAATCTCTCTGCCGGTCATTTCGATCGAGGTGTCGATGTACGACATCCTTTGCGCTATCAAGCTCGCCAATGGACCGGCCGGGAAAATCGCCATCGTTTCATTTTCTAACATCACGAGCAGCGCGCGCATGCTGTGCGAACTGTTGGCCTACGATGTGGATATCTTCACGATCGAAAGCCCCGATATGGCTGAGCCGACGCTGCTGCGGCTTAAAGACAAGTCCTATCAGGCGATTTTGTGCGATATGATCTCCAACACCACCGCCAAGCGGCTTGGCATCAATTCCTTTTTGATCACCTCAGGTATTGACAGCATTCGCCGCGCCTTTGACCACGCGCTGTTGCTCTGCCACAGCCAGCAGCGGCTGTACGACGAAAACCAGTTTTTCCGGGAGGTGATCCGGGGGCAGATCGGCCACACCGTCATTTTCACCGACGGGGGCGAGCTGTTTTATTCGACGCTGGAACAGCCCGATCCCGAGGTATTCGCGCTGCTGCGGCAGGAAATTGACGATTCGCAGGCCGAGCCCAACCGCCGCGTCACCCGCAACCTCAACGGGATGCAATACGCGATCAGGGTGCAGCGCATCACCTCGGGCAGCCTGACCTACATCGCGTTTTTCTTTAACGCGCGCAAATGCCTGCTGGCCCCCAACCAGATGGGCATTCGGTTCTTTACCCGCCGTGAGGCGGAGGAGGCGTTCTTCAACAGCATTTTCAGCTTTGCCGGGACGATCGGCGATCTTGAGGAGGACATTACCCGCATCAACAACAGCACCGCGCCGGTCATGGTCGTCGGAGAGGACGGCACAGGCAAGGAGCCGATTATCAGCGTTATTTACATGCGCAGCGCGCTTAAGTCCAACCCGCTGGTCTCGATTAATTGCAGCCTGCTCAACAGCAAAAGCTGGGCGTTTTTAATCGAGCATCACAATTCCCCGCTCGCCGACGAGGGTAACACCCTCTACTTTTCAAACATTGATACGCTGTCGACCGAAAGGCGGCGGCAGCTGCTGGCCGTGCTGACCGAAATGGACGTCTGCCGACGCAACCGGGTGCTCTTTTCGTGCGTATGCCAGCCCGACGAGGCGATCACCGCGACCGGGGCGGCATTTTTAGACCGCCTGTGCTGCCTTTCGCTCTATCTGCCGCCGCTGCGCAGCCGCCCGGATCGGATACCGGCGCTGGTTAACCTGTCCTTAAGCCATATGAACGCCAATCTGGCCCGCCAGATCATCGGCGCGGAGCCCAAGGCCATCGAGCTGCTCAAGGAATTCCCATGGCCCCACAATTACACGCAATTTCGCCGTATCATCCGGGATCTTGCCGTCACGGCCGATACCGCGACCATCTCGGAGGAAAATGTTCGCCAGCTGCTTAGAAAAGAAAAGCATGTCGGCGTGTTCTCGACGCGGGAGGAAAATTCCGCCTCCCCGCTTGATTTGAGCCGGACGCTTGAGCAGATCAACAAAGACATCGCTCTGCGCGTTTTAGACGAAACGGGCGGGAACCAAAGCGCCGCCGCAAAGCGCCTCGGCGTCAGCCGCACCACGCTTTGGCGCATGATTCGGGAGGTTTGAGGTTTTATCGTTTCGGGCTATTATTTGGCGAATTTTACGTCGTCAACCGCTTTTAGCGTTGTATTTAATGTTTACAGACGTTTGCTTTTGTAGTAAGATCGAGGTAATATTTTACAAAGAATGATGCGCGTGTTATGTGAGCACTGTGGCAAACAGATTCCCGGAGACAGCAAATTCTGTCGGTATTGCGGCCGGTCGGTTGTATCGCAGCCCGAAAGCCCCGTGCAAAATGACCCGGCAATACCGCAACCCTCGTAACATGATCACACCGCATCCCGTTGACGATCAACCGCCTCAAAGCTCTAAAAAGCCGCTAGTCGTCGCCGCTGTTATGGTTGTGACAATTTGTGCAGCATTCTTTTTCCATATGAGCAAAGACCAGCCGGTAAATTCATCGATTAATCAATCGGCTGCTGTGACCACCTCAAACTCTGAATATAAAAACCGCATGCTCAGCCTGTACCCCCAGATGGAATACCACGGCAAGCAAATGGTTTTAGAGGCGCTCGACCATCCGAGCAGGACGATCTTCGCGTACGATCTGGACGCCTTTGCCAACGACGGCGTGCTGCTTACAAGCGTTGGCACCATAAAATATAAAGACGCGCAGGAACAGGATATCACCCGGAAATTCGAAGCGACATTTGTAACGAACAACGAGGCGCTCTTTTATCTCGCGCTTAAGCTGGACGGCCAATCGGTGACCGTACCGACGCCATAGACCGCGAGGGGACTATAGTTTCCACCAACAGCACATTTGAAGGCCGCGGCTACGGCGAGGCGATTCTTGACAATATCGTTAACCCCGATAAGTGGGCCAAAAATGCCGCCGACTACCACAACGCCGAGGAAGAAATAACGCTGGCCGAGTTTACCGCCATCGCGCTGGGTATGGATTACAGGGAAATCTGCGCCATCGTCGGCAGCGGCGGCATTGAAAAATCCCGCGCCACTCTGCTTGGGAGCGAGACTGCCATCTACATCTGGGAGGGCATCGGCAAAAAGAACGCAAGCGCAACGCTGACCTTCGTGGACGGCTTGCTAATTGCAAAGGAGCAAGAAGGTCTAAACTAAAAAATACAAAAATCCGTATTGTCGGCCAAAACTGGCCCAATACGGATTTTTTCATTAAGATGCTTTTTTAAAAACCTGAAAACCCTATTAAGCTATTAAGCACACACATGACCCATTTTACCGCCGAATATCAATCGCCCTATCCGGCTTTATGTTGCTAAACTCAACGCTGCTGATAAAGTTGCCCGGCTCAGGACTTCTTGATCGCCAGTCGTAGGTGATATGCGCCTCGACCGGCACCCATTTGCCGGTGTCCTCATCCTTCGCCAACGCCCTGAAGATTCCTCGCTGATGATAGGTGCTGTTGGGTGTGATCGGTATATAATTTTCGGAGGGCTCAAAGCGCGATTCCACCATAATCAACGATTTGGGCGAAATGCCGTAGTTCATCCAATCCAGAAGCGACTGCTCGGCCGAGTGCGTCAGCTTAAAATACGCGTCACCAATAAACTTACCCGTAGCGGCGTCATAGGCGACGACGCTGGGATTGATCATTCGGGTATACATAGCACCAGCCCCTTTCAACCTTAGTATATTCGGTAAAACGACGGAAAAGCATTGCTTTCAATGCTTACCGGTTCATTTTAAATGCGTTTCATGCGCAAAAAAGGGGGGTGATAGGTCCATTTAGAATATATCTTAGGCAGTTGACTCAAAGATACATTAACAATACGCACATGTAGATACAGACAGCCTCCGCAAAGTATCGGGAATTAAATAAAAAAATCTGACGACAAAGAATAATTTACTTTTGTCGTCAGATTGTCGTCAAATCAATTTTCAAGCAAAACAAAAACCGCACTGCCCGCCGAAAACGGCTTAGCAATGCGGCTTTTCTGGTGGACGATAACGGGCTCGAACCGCTGACCCTTCGCACGTCAAGCGAATGCTCTACCAGCTGAGCTAATCGTCCATGTCACTTCAAGCGACATTGGCAA
>JAEWBS010000032.1 GCA_023391005.1 Bacillota bacterium
ATACGGTGCTCGGCCTCGTGGGCGACACCTCGGGCGTTGACATCGATCTGATTGCGGCGCTGGACATCGTTTCTTCGGTTAAGCGCATCCAAGAGCCCTACAAAAACGCCAACCGCAAGTTCCACCCTGACAACACCGTCATCACCGTCGGCGAAGCGGTGTTCGGTGACGGCAGCTGCCCGATCGCCGCTGGCCCCTGCTCGGTCGAGTCGGAAGAGCAGATCATTGCGATAGCCACCGCAGTCAAGGCCTCGGGCGCGAAACTCTTGCGGGGCGGCGCTTTCAAGCCGAGAACCTCGCCCTACGCCTTTCAGGGGATGCGCGCCGAGGGACTCCGGCTGCTGCTCGAGGCGAAAAAGGTCACCGGGTTGCCGATCGTCTCCGAACTGATGGATATTTCGCAGCTGCCGCTGTTTGAAGGGGTGGATATCATTCAGGTGGGCGCGCGCAACATGCAAAACTTTGAGCTGCTCAAAGAGCTGGGCAGAATCGATCGGCCGATTTTATTAAAGCGCGGGCTTTCAAACACACTGGAAGAGCTCTTGATGAGCGCCGAATATATTATGGCGGGCGGCAACGAGCGGGTGATTTTATGTGAGCGCGGCATTCGCACCTTTGAGACGGCGACCCGCAACACGCTTGATCTTTCGGCGATTCCGCTGCTCAAAAGCATGACCCATCTGCCGGTGATCGTCGACCCAAGCCACGCCTGCGGCATCGCCGCGCTGGTTAAGCCGATGGCGATGGCGGCGGCGGCCTGCGGGGCCGACGGACTGATCATTGAGGTGCACAACGACCCGGCGCACGCCAAATGCGACGGCCCGCAGTCGCTGACACCCGCGGCGTTTGACGACGTGGCAAAATGTGTCGCCCAAATCTTGCCGCACAGCTACAAAATGGCGTAAGCCGCTAAAGGAGAAAGAAACATGAATATTGCAGTGGTAGGCATGGGGCTCATAGGCGGCTCGTTTGCCAAGGCGATCAAAGAAAAGACGGCGCACACGGTGTTTGGTGTCGACGCCGATGCGCAGATATTGGCCAAGGCGCGGCTGGTCGGGGCCATCGACGATATCCTCGACAGCGAAAAACTCGCGACCTGCGAGCTGGTGATCATCGCCCTCTATCCGCAGGCAGCGATCGACTGGCTGGAGGCAAACGCCGAGCACATGATCAAGACCGCCATCGTGACCGACACCTGCGGCGTCAAGCAGGCGGTGTGCGGCGGCTGTCTCGCCATCGCGCAGCGGCACGGCTTCACCTACATCGGTGGGCACCCGATGGCGGGCGTCGAGCACAGCGGCTTTGACCATTCGCGCGGCGACATGTTTGAAAACGCCTCAATGGTGTTGACGCCGACGTCGAACACGCCGATCGCCGAGGTGGACCGCCTGAGAAAGTTTTTGCTGTCGGTAGGTTTTGCCCGCATGGTTATCACCAGCCCCGCCGAGCATGACCGCATGATCGCCTACACCTCGCAGCTGGCGCACGTCGTTTCAAATGCCTATGTGCAGTCGCCCTGCGCACTGGGGCACCGGGGCTTTTCAGCGGGCAGCTACCGCGATATGACCCGCGTCGCAACCCTAAACGAGGATATGTGGACCGAGCTGTTTTTAGATAACTACCAGCCGCTGGCCGAGGAGCTCGACGCGCTGATCGAGCGGCTACAGGATTTCTCGGTCGCCATCAAGGCGCAGGACGGCGACAGGCTGCGCGCGATGCTGCGTGCGGGCCGCGAGCAGAAGGCATGGGCCGACGGAAAGGTGCTGTGAGGTCATGAAAAGCATTTTGGTGCAAACCGGCCGCCCCTATGAGGTGCACGTGGGTAAGGCGCTGCTGCCGCAGAGCGGGGCGCTGATCGCCCAAAAGGTGACGCCCTGTACCGCCGCCATCATCACCGACGACACGGTCGATATTCTGTTTGGCGACACGGTGCAGGCGTCGCTCGAGCGGGTGGGTTTTCGGGTTTTTCGCATCGTCTTTTCGCACGGCGAGGCTTCAAAGAACCTTGAGACGCTGTCCGTGGTGCTTGAGCAATTGGCCGAACACCGGCTGACCCGCACCGACCTGATTGTGGCTTTAGGCGGCGGCGTCGTCGGCGATCTCGCGGGCTTTGCGGCGGCGGTCTATCTGCGGGGCGTCCGCTTTGTGCAGATTCCGACCACCTTTCTTGCCGCTATTGATTCCTCGGTCGGCGGAAAAACCGCCGTCGATCTTAAAGCCGGTAAGAACCTCGCGGGGGTGTTCTGGCAGCCTGAGCTGGTACTTTGCGACAGCGACGCGCTTAAAACGCTGCCCGAGCAATATTTTCTCGACGGCTTGGGCGAGGCGGTCAAATACGGCATGGCGTTTGACAAAACGCTGCTGCCGCTGCTTCAAAACGGCGTGACCGACCGGCTGCCCGAGATCATCGCCCACTGCGTTGCCATCAAAGCCGACATTGTCGCGCAGGATGAGCAGGACAACGGCGAGCGGCGTAAGCTCAACTTCGGCCACACGATAGGGCATGCGATCGAACGCTGCTCACACTTTTCGATCTCTCACGGTCAGGCGGTGGCGATCGGCATGGTCATCATCACCCGCGCCTGTGTCAAAAAGGGGCTTACGCCCCTCGAAACGCTCGCCACGCTGCTGGATATTTTAACGGCCTGCGGGCTGCCGATGACCTGTGACTACAGCGCCGAGGCATTGGCCGAGGCCGCACTGGGTGACAAAAAACGCCGGGGCGACCTGCTGGCGCTCATCCTGCCGACAGCGGTCGGTGGCTGCACGGTGCATGACATCGCGGCAAACGCGCTACAAGATTGGATTACATCAGGACTCAAAGCATAAACCGGATGTGCCGCCCGACGGCTCAGCCAAAAGGAGTATTTTTATGGATATTAGAATCACCCCCGCTCCTCTGCGCGGCACGCTGCGGGCCATCGCCTCAAAATCTGACGCGCACCGCTGCCTGATCTGCGCGGCGCTGTGCGACGCCCCCACCGAGGTGGTCATCCGCGAATTAAACCGCGACATTGAGGCGACGATGCGCTGTCTTTCGGCGATGGGTGCTCAATTCGCACTTATTGACGAGGGCGTGTGGCGGGTTATTCCCGTCGCCCAGCAGCGGTCACGCGTCGTGCTCGACTGCGGTGAAAGCGGCTCGACGCTCCGGTTTTTGCTGCCGGTCGCGGCGGCGCTGTGCCAGAACACACGGGTTGAAGGCGTGGGCAGGCTGCCGCAGCGCCCCCTCTCGCCGCTGCGCGAGGAGCTCGAAGCCCACGGCTGCACCTATGACGCCGCGCAGCTGCCCTTTACCATGCGCGGATGCCTAACGGCAGGGCGATACACGCTGCCGGGCAACATCAGCTCGCAGTACATCTCGGGGCTGCTGTTCGCGCTGCCGCTGCTCTCAGGCGACAGCGACATCATTCTGACCACGCCGCTTGAGTCGGCGGGCTATGTCTCTATGACGCTGCGCACGCTTGCGCGGTTTAACATCGAAATCACGACGCTGCCCGATGGCGGCGGTTACCATATAAAGGGCGGGCAGCGCTACCGGTCACCGGGGTGCATCACCGCCGAGGGCGACTGGTCCAACGCGGCGTTTTGGCTGGCGGCGGGGGCGATGGGCTCCCCGGTCACCGTGACGGCGCTGGCCGGCGACACGGCGCAGGGCGACAGCGCTATTGTATCGCTGCTTGAGCGCTTCGGCGCACGCACCGAGAAGCGAGGCAGCCGTACGTCGAGTGCCCCGCGAACTTTAAAGGGCGTCACCATCGACGCCGCCGAAATTCCTGATCTGGTGCCGGTGCTGTCGGTGATGGCATGCGCGGCGGTCGGCACGACGAAAATCATCAACGCGTCGCGGCTGCGCATTAAGGAAAGCGATCGGTTGCAGACGATCGCCCAGTCGCTCACCGCACTCGGCGGCAGCGTCCGTGAGCTGCCTGACGGACTGGTTATTGAGGGCACGGGCAGCCTGAGGGGCGGCGAGGTAGACAGCTTTAACGATCACCGTATCGCGATGGCGATGAGCATTGCCGCCACCATCTGCACCGGGGATGTGATCATCCGTGACGCCGCCGCCGTTGAAAAATCTTATCCGAAATTCTTCGAGGACTACAAAAGACTGGGAGGAAAAGCCGATGTCATCTAGCTTTGGGAAGCTCTTAAAGGTCACGATCTTCGGCCAGTCGCACAGCGAGGCGATCGGCGTCGTGCTTGACGGCCTGCCCGCGGGCATCCGGCTCGATATCGAGGCCATTCATATCTTCATGGCGCGTCGGGCCCCCGGCGGCAACCGCTTTTCCACCGCCCGAAGCGAGGCGGATATCCCTCAGATTTTATCGGGGCTGGTCGACGGCGTCACCTGCGGCGCGCCGCTTTGCGCCGTGATTCAAAACGGCGACGCCCGTTCTAAGGACTACGACAAGCTGCGCGACCTGCCGCGCCCGATGCACGCCGACTATGCGGCGGCTATCAAATACGGCGGCGCGAACGACATTCGGGGCGGCGGACAATTCTCCGGCAGGTTGACAGCGCCGCTCTGCTTTGCGGGCGCGGTGGCGGTGCAGCTGCTGGCGCAAAAGGGCATCACGGTCGGCGCGCATATCGCCGCCATCGCCGGTGAGGCCGACACGCCGTTTGACCCCGTGGCCGTCTCGGCGCAGCAGCTGACGCTGTTATCGCAAAAGGCGTTCCCTGTTGTTTCCGACGAGGCGGGGCTTCGCATGCAGGCGCAGATTGACGCGGCACGGCTCGACGGCGACTCGGTGGGCGGCATTATCGAGTGCGCCGCCGTCGGGGCGCCCGCGGGACTGGGCGAACCGCTGTACGAGGGGCTTGAAAATCGCCTCGCTGCCGCCGTTTTCGGCATTCCGGCCGTCAAGGGCGTTGAGTTCGGCGCGGGCTTTGCGGCCGCCGCCATGCGCGGCAGTGATCACAACGACCCGTTTGTCATGAAGGACGACGGGGTCGCGACCGCGACCAACAACCATGGCGGTATTCTGGGCGGTATTTCGACCGGGATGCCGATCACGCTGAGGGCGGCGTTTAAGCCGACGCCCTCAATTGCCAAAACACAACAGACCGTCAGCCTTTCGATGAAGGAAAACGCCGAGCTGTTCATCACGGGCAGGCACGACCCCTGCGTGGTGCTGCGGGCCGTTCCCTGTGTCGAAGCGGCGGTGGCGCTGGTGCTGCTCGATCTGCTGATTGAAGAAAAGGGGAGAGACCAATGGATTTAAACGAATTGAGAGCCCGGATCGACGACATCAACCACGAGATGGTGCGGCTCTTTGTCGAGCGCATGAATGTCTCGATGGATATTGCGAAATATAAGCTTGAAAACGGCCTGCCGGTGCTCGATAAAGAGCGTGAGCGCGCCATTTTAAACCGGATGGCGCTCGAGGCGGGCGAGCCGTTTGAGGACTATACGCAGGTGCTGTTCCGCACGCTGTTTGAGTTAAGCCGCTCTTATCAAAGCGGCCTGATGCAAAACGATAATGCGCTGGTGGACCGCATTGAAACGGCGGTTAAAAACACGCCGACCCTTTTCCCGAGACGGGCGGTGGTCGCCTGTCAGGGTGTCGAGGGCGCCTATTCGCAGCAAGCCTGCGACAAGCTGTTCCCCCACGCCGAGATCGTTTATGTCCAGAGCTTTGAGGGCGTGTTTCAGGCGGTGGAACAGGGGCTGTGCCGCTATGGCATTCTGCCGATCGAGAACAGCTCGTTTGGCTCGGTGGGCGCGGTGTACGACTTGATGAAGCGTCACAAATTCAGCATTGTACGCGGCACCCGTTTGCGCATTGTCCACACGCTGCTCGGAAAAAAAGGCACGCCGATCGAGGGGATCCGCGAGGTTTTCTCGCATGAGCAGGCGATTGGGCAGTGCGGCGAGTTTCTCAAGGCGCACCCGGGCATCAAGGTCACGGTTTGCGCCAACACGGCGATGGCGGCAAAAATGGTGGCCGAATCGGACCGCGACGATGTCGCGGCTATCTCCTCCCGCCAGTGTGCCGAGCTTTACGGGCTGCAAATTCTCTCAGAGGGCATTCAGGATAACGATAACAACTTCACGCGGTTCATCTGCATCTCGCGTGAGCTTGAAATTTATCCGGGCGCGTCAAAAATTTCCTTGATGATGACGCTGCCGCATAGCCCCGGCTCCCTTTCCGGTATGCTGTCGCGCTTTTCCATGCTGGGCATCAACCTGACGAAGCTTGAAAGCCGGCCGATTCCCGGCAAGGATTTTGAGTTCATGTTCTATTTTGACTTAGAGGCCTCGGCCTGTGCCGAGCCGGTCTTAAAGCTGCTGTGCGAGCTGCAAAACAACCCCGAAACCTTCGTGTTTCTGGGCAACTATATCGACGCATAAGATGGGATGGTTACAATGATCGAAAACACAGAACGCTATGGCCTCATCGGTGAAAAGCTGGGGCACAGCTACTCCAAGCAGATCCATCACGCGCTTTGCGGCTATGATTATGAGCTGATGAGCATTCCGCAGGATGAGATCGAGGCGTTTTTGGCGGCGCGCAATTTCGCCGGGCTCAATGTCACGATCCCTTACAAGCGCATCGTGATCCCGCACTGCGACCTGCTCACCGACGCGGCGCGCGAGATCGGCAGCGTCAACACGCTGATGATGCAGCCCGACGGCCGCCTGCTGGGCGATAACACCGATTACGCGGGCTTTTTATATCTGGCCCGCAAGGCGGATATCCGCTTTAAAGATAAAAAGGTGCTGGTTTTGGGCAGCGGCGGCACCAGCCTGACCGCGCGCGCCGCTCTGCGGCACGAGGGCGCGCGGGAGATTGTCGTCGTCTCGCGCAGCGGCCCCGTCAACTACCAGAATGTTTACGAGCACGCCGACGCCGACATCATTGTCAACACCACGCCGGTGGGCATGTACCCCCACAACGGCGAGAGCCTGCTTGAGCTGACGCGCTTTCACAACCTTGGCGGCCTGATCGACGTCGTCTACAATCCGCTGTGCACGGCGATGCTGCTGGAGGCCAAGCGGCTGGGCATTCCCTGCGGGGGCGGACTTTCGATGCTGGTGGCGCAGGCCAAGTACGCCGCCGAGCGTTTTGGTAAAGCGCCCATTTCAGACGAGCAGATCGGCATCATTGAGCAGAAGATGCGCAAGGAGCTAACCAACCTCGTGCTGGTCGGCATGCCCGGCTCGGGCAAGACGACGCTGGCCGCCGCCTGCGCCGAGCGCATGGGGCGCGAGGTGGTCGAGATGGACGATCTTATCAAGCAGAAGGCGGGCATGAGCGTCCCCGATATCTTTGCCAAGCACGGTGAGGCGTATTTCCGCGCGCTTGAAGCTGAGACGGTTGGAGAGGTGGGCCGACGCACCGGGCTGGTTATTTCGACCGGCGGCGGCGCGGTGCTGCGCGAAAAGAACGTTGAAGCCATGCGGCAAAACGGTCTGGTTGTCTGCCTTGAGCGTCCGCTGGAGCTGCTTTCAACCGACGGGCGGCCGCTCTCTAAAAGCCTTGACGCGCTGCGCCAGATGAAGGAACAGCGCACGCCCATCTACAAAAAGAGCAGCGATTTCATCGTCGAAAACGACCGGGATATCGAACAGGCCACGCAAAGCATTTTGGACGGCTTCTATCAGGCGCTCAGCTATTAAAGTTTCTGCATCCCTGCCGGTGCCTGACCTGTCGCGCCGTTGGTTGACGCGTATCTGCAGCAACCGTCTGCGATGCGCTATTCACGGCAGAAATGCGAGCGGTCAGACGTACAGGGGTCAGTGTCGCAAGGCCCGAAGGCATATGGTAGACCAAGAGAATCGCTGTTATGTCGAGGCAGCAGCCCGCATCCAATTTTTTATCGACTGGGGGCTTGACGGATACTGCCGGGCGATTCTATACTTAAAACAACCTATTGCATGGTCATATGCGAAATGCGTCGGTCCGCTTCAGGGCAGGCGCATTTTTGGCATACGCCGTCTAATGCCCGTTTAAACGGGCCACTATACAAAATAGTTGTTTACCTTATAAACTTGCCCGCTTTTGCGGTCTGTTTTGCACATAGCCGTTATCGCCCTTGCCGGGCGTCAGCCCGACTGCGTTCTCCACCTTGCTCCGTGCAAAATATCCGCGCAAACTCCGGGCAACTTTACAAGCTGAACAACTATAAAAGGGAGGCAGAATTTTATGAAACCGTTTAGTGAAAAAATCAGTTCGGTGCACGGTATGGAGATATTAGATTCGCGCGGCAACCCCACCGTTAAGGTGCGGGTGGCGCTGGAGCAGGGCGCGGCGGGCGAGGCGTGCGTGCCGTCGGGCGCTTCAACCGGCAGCTTTGAGGCGCACGAGCTGCGCGACGGCGGCGCGCGTTACGGCGGCAAGGGCGTGCTCAAGGCCGTCGCGGGAATCGGACAGGAGATTGCCCCGGCTATCTACGGCCTTAGCGCCGGGAATATTGCCGAAATTGACGGCGTTATGATGCGGCTTGATAAGACCGAAAACAAGTCCCGCTTAGGGGCCAATGCGATGCTGGGCGTCTCGATGGCCTGCGCCCGCGCGGCGGCAGCGCAACACCATGTCGAGCTGTTTGAGTTTTTGGGCGGCAAGTTTGCGCGCACGCTGCCGGTGCCGATGATGAACATTTTAAACGGCGGTCGCCACGCCGACAACAACATGGCTATTCAGGAGTTTATGATCATGCCGGTGGGCGCGGGCAGCTTTGCTGAGGCGCTGCAATGGGGCAGCGAGATTCACCACGCGCTGGGCGCGCTGCTTAAAAGCAAGGGCCTGAGCACCGGCGTGGGGGACGAGGGCGGCTTTGCGCCGAACCTTGCGGGCGACGAGCAGGCGCTGGAATTTATTGTCGCCGCGATCGAAAAGGCGGGCCTGAATACCGATCAGGTCAAGCTTGTGATCGACGCTGCCGCCAGCGAATGGGTTTCGCCCGAGGGCGGTTATGTCGCGCTCAAGCGCGGCACGCCTTATACGACCGAGCAGCTTTGCGACTACTGGGAGAAGCTCTGCGGCAGCTACCCGATTCTGTCGCTGGAAGATTGTCTTGGCGAAGAGGACTGGGAGGGCTGGCAGCAGCTGACAAGCCGTTTAGGCGGCAAGGTGCAACTCGTCGGAGACGATCTGTTTGTCACCAACCCCACGCGGTTGGAACGGGGCATTAAAAACGGCGTTGCCAACGCGATTTTAATCAAGCCCAACCAGATCGGCACGCTCTCTGAGACGCTGCACGCTATTTCACTGGCGCAGTCCTGCCGCTATGGGACCGTTATTTCACACCGCTCGGGCGAGACGGAGGATGCCTTCATCGCCGATTTGGCGGTGGCGGTGAACGCGGGACAGATTAAGACCGGCGCGCCCTGCCGCAGCGAGCGGGTGGCCAAATATAACCGCCTGCTCGAAATTGAGCGTCTGCTCGGCACAAGCGCCGTTTATGGCAGCCAGCGTTAATTAAAAAGGACGGCTGCCGCCTGTTTTAAAAAGCCGTACCCTCCCGGTATGCTAAAATCCGGGTAGGGTACGGCTTTTTACAGCAATTTGCCTTATCACTCGGATTGATAACGCCATCTTGCATGCGGCTGAACTTAAAGAAGCCCCAGCATCCGAATAATAAGTTCACCCGCGATAAATTTCTTTACTTATAATGGTTAGGCAATTTAAAGTCCGCTGTGGTCTTGCGCCACAGCGGACTTATCACTGGACTTATCACTATTATACTGCCGTTTCAGCCAAAACGTGGCCGTACCGGGCGGTGTCAGCAGGACTTTTCTTTCTCGGCCAGCTCGTCGAGTCGCTTATTGCGAAAATACAGCACCAAATCGGTCGAGACCATGACAAGGTTGAGCATATACAGATACATCACATAATCGGGCGAGTTAATCAGCTTGTTGATCACGCCGCTGATATAACCGATGATGATGGTCACTAAAAAGACAACGCTTTTTCCCTTCGCGGTTCGGGCCGTGTAGGATTTGTGAATCGAAGCCGGCCACGCCGCGCCAAAGCAGAGCAGCATGATGATCTCAAAAATTTTTGTTTGCAAAAAAGTCGCCCCTCTCAATTCGTACAGATATGTTCGGGCCGGTCAGTTGCAAGCACGGCGTCTGATCGGCAGCGCACCTTATCTTATTTTATCAGAAGGATCGTTTTTGTAAATAAGCAATTTTAGAAAGCATGGCTTTCGCGGCAAAAAGCTTGCCCTTAAAATGGGGCGGGTAACGCAGCGGCAATTCGAGCAGGGGCGGTTTTACCAATACCGAGCGCAGGTTTGAAAAAGCGTCGAACGACGCCTTGCCGTGGTAGCGCCCCATACCGCTCATACCGACGCCGCCAAACGGCAGCAGCGGCGAAGAAACATGCATGACGACGTCGTTGACACAGCCGCCACCTGCCGAGGTCTGGGACAGCACCCGCGCAACCGCCCTTTTATCGGTCGAAAAGTGGTAGAGCGCGAGCGGCTTTTCGCCCTTGCGGATCAGGCCGATGGCGTCGTCAAGCGAATCGTACGCCACAATCGGCAGAATGGGGCCAAACAGCTCCTGCTGCATACAGGGGGATTGGGACGAGACGGGGAAAAGCAGCGTCGGCTCAAATCGGCGTTTATCGATATCAAAGCCGCCGCCGAACACAATGCGCTCTCCTTTAAGCACCCCGGCCAGCCGCTCGGTATGCTGCGGTGTGATGATGCGGGGCCAGTCGGCGGTGAGCTTGCCGCAGGGGTAATAAAGCTTTTTGATGCTGCGCTTGAGCTCCAGCACGAAATGGGGCGCAACGCTTTTTTGCACCAGCAGATAGTCGGGCGCGACGCAGGTCTGCCCCGCGTTTAAGAATTTCCCCCACGCAATGCGCCTTGCAGCCTGTGGCAACGCGGCGGTTTCGTCGACAATGCAGGGCGATTTGCCGCCCAACTCTAAAATGACCGGCGTCAGATGCCGGGCGGCAGCCTGCATTACGCGCCGCCCGACGGCGGGGCTGCCGGTGAAGAAGATCAGATCAAAGCGCTCGTTTAACAACGCGTCAGACACGCTATGATCGCCCGTCAGCACCGCGACGTGGCGGGGGTCAAAGGCCGCCTTAATGATGCGTGAAAGCAGCGCCGAGGTGTGCGGTGTATTAGAAGAGGGCTTTAGCACCGCGCAGTTGCCCGCCGCCACCGCGCCGATCAGCGGGGCCAGTGCCAGCAGCGCGGGGTAGTTCCAAGGCGAGAGAATCAGCACCGTGCCCAGCGGCTCGGGGCGCACCGCCGCTTTGGCGGGGGCGTTTATCACGCCGACGCTCACCGGCCGCGGGGCGGCCCAACGCGCGAGCGAATGGATGGCAAGCGCGAGTTCCTCTTGCAGCATCAAAAACTCACAGCTCCAGCTGTCGAAGGCGCAGCGTCCAAAATCTTTTTTTACAGCGTTATAAAGGGCCTGTTCATAGTGATGCAGCGCACTTTTTAAACGCAGCAGCGCCGCCCTGCGCGCGTTGACCGGCAGTGTTTGGCCCCGGCCAAAATAATCCCGCATGGGCTCGAGCAGCGCGGTGAAATTTTCTTGCTTCTGTGCCATAAAAAACGCCATCCTTATCTTTATAGTCAACCCACTTAAAAACGGAAAAGCCTTTGCTGTCTGCAAGCAGGATTATTTTGATGATAACGTTACTTGCTTGCATGCGGTTGAACCAAGACGGTCCATGTATTTGAATAATAGGGTCAACCGCGATATTTTTAAGTCTCGCTGTGTTGTTGTCCTTAGGTATGCGCCAGCCCCTCTGGGCCCGCCGCCTTGGCGGGCAAATCCCGCGCCGATTTCCAAGCGGTTGACTATATTGTTTTTAAGTCGGGAACACTGCAATCTAATTTATCATAACATGAAAAAGGAATAAAACTTTGTAGAAAGGGGCAAGACCATGCCACTTGTGGATATTACCTACGACCGGCGGGCGGCTGTCGCCTACGCCAACCGCTGGGCTTATTTTCGCAATCCCAATTTTCTCGATTTTTCAGAGCTGGGGGGCGATTGCACCAACTTTGCGTCACAGTGCCTGCTGGCGGGCGGCGCTGTGATGAATTATACCCCGACGTTTGGCTGGTACTATATCGACTCGAACAACCGCGCGCCCGCGTGGACCGGCGTGGAGTACCTGTATAATTTTTTGACCACCAACAAAGATGTAGGCCCCTACGCCACCGATAGCGACATTTTGGCCATGCAGCCGGGCGATCTGGTGCAGCTTGAGCTTGATAAGGGCCGCTTTCAGCACACGCCGGTCATCACCGAAATCAGGGGCATTGTGCCGACGATGAATAACATCTATGTGGCGGCGCACTCACAGGACGCCAACTGCCGCCCGCTCTCGAGCTATCCGATTAAGCGCGTACGGTTTTTACATATTGAAGGTATCCGCTACATGACCGAGCGCATCACGCCGCAAACCAACCAGAATATCACGCAGGCGGCGCAGAGCGCCCGTCGAACGCTTTAGAGATATACCATTGACCAGCCCTATGCCGGTAATGCGCTAAAAGCAGAGACAGACGGATATACAGTAGACCTTCGTAGAAAATAAAAATCCGCTGTCAGCATATGGCTTTTGGCGCGTTATCGGTATTATTATATAACGCCGCAGAGGGGACTGCAATCGGCAAGTCCTTTCTGCGGCGTTTTGTTTGACTTTAGGCCGCCCTCTTTTTTATAATAGCACTAGAGGGTGAGAAATTTGAGACATGTTTTTATATTAAACCCCAAGGCAGGCAAAGTTGACTGCACACCGGTGCTTTGCTCCGAGATACAAGCGCTCTTTGCCGGACGGGGCGAGGCTTATGAGCTGGCGGTTACGCAGTACCCGGGCCACGCCGAAGAGATTGCGCGGCGCTGCGCTGCCGACGGCGTCGAAACGACGCTGTACGCCTGCGGCGGCGACGGCACGCTCAGCGAGGTGGCGCAGGCGCTGCCGGGTCATCCACAGCTCATTTTAGCGCCGGTGCCGGTGGGAACCGGAAACGATTTTGTCCGCAGCCTTCTGCCGGGTGGCAAAGCGCGGTTTTCGCTGTCGGCGCTGCTCGATGGCCGGGTTGTACCGCTCGATCTGCTGCTGGCGGGAGAGCGGGTATGCTTAAATATCGCCTCGGTGGGGTTGGACGCCGCCATCGCGCAGAATATGGCGCGCTTTAAGCGCTGGCCACTGATCAAGGGCGAAACGGCTTATATGCTGTCTTTAATCTACTGCTTTTTTACCAAGATGCGCTACCGCTATCAGTTTGAGCTAGACGGCATACCGCAGCCCGAGGGGGATATTCTCTTTGCGGTCGCGGCCAACGGACGGTACTACGGCGGCGGCTTTATGGCGGCGCCGCTAGCCGACTGGCAGGACGGCATGATCGATTTTATACAAATTCCGGCTTTGTCACGCCTGCGTCTGCTGCCGATGATCAGCCGGTACAAACGCGGCGAGCATCTGCAAAAATACGATTTCATCCGGTTTGCCCGGTGCCAGCAACTGCGCATTCTGTCGGACAAGCCGGTGGCGTTAAACCGCGACGGGGAGATCGCGCCCGCCGAAAGCCCTGCTATAACAATTTTGCCCGCCGCCGCAAGGCTGCTGATCCCGACGCAGTTTGGAGCTGTCTAAAAGTCATACTATGAACGCCTATGGCTGGCCTAATCGGCCAGCCATAGGCGGACCATTTTAATAGGATACGCCGCCGTGCCCCAGAAGGCCAGACAAACTTCATTGGCGCGCATAATCGCGTAACAAGTCTGGATGCGCGCCCACTGACGTTGGGGGTAGGTAACACTTTCACGTAGGGCATAGTCAACAACCGTTTAAGCTCTCAAACCCTGCCGTTCCAAAATCCCATCGGAAGTCAAGGGGGCACGCGGGGGAACAGCGTCCCGCCCGCGAGGCGCTTCGCATCTGTAACGTAGTGAAAGATGCTTGCATGTTCCGCAGGACATGCAAGCGCCGGGGGTGGGGGCCGTTCCCGCGCGCGAGCGCAAAACAACCTCCGAAGTTTAAGTGCGGCAGCCAATAACGTATGACTTTTGACGATCTGAGCCCCTGAAAGCATCGCTTTCAGGGGCTTTTCACCTGCAAAATAACCTGATGCGAACCGCCGTCTGGGTATTAAGGAACGCCGCCGTGGCGTCGCTAACGTGAAAATGATGATGCTAAAATTAAAAAACATTAAAAATCACAAAAAAAGGCAGATTTGTCCCGTAGCTGAGCGTCGCAATGTTTTGTAAAATATAGTTGTAAACAAGGGTTGTTGTTAATATATTTTGGTCATTCGATCCTAACGCCTGCTTTTAATAGATGTAAACCTGCACCTTGGAACAGCGCTGTGCTTTCACAGGATGCAGTTACATAAAAATTTTTGAGGAGGACTAAAATGAAACGCTACATGTCTTTTGTTCTGGCACTCGCCATGGTATCTGTTATGTTTGTTGGCTGCGGCAGCACGCCCGCGCCCAGCACGCCTGCCCCCGCGCCCGGTGCGCCGACCGAGAGCACGCCCGCTGAATCCAAGCCCGCGGCGGAACTGAGCGCGGTCGAAAAAATTATCGCGGAAGCCCAGACGCTGCCCCTTGAGGAGCTTTATAAAAAGGCGATCGCCGAATCCAACGGCAAGGTGCTGTACGGCATCGGCAACTCAAGCCGCGGCGCCACAGCTGGCACCAGCTTTGTCGAAGAGCTCAAGAAAATAGACCCCTCTTACACCGGCACCATTGAGTGGTCACAGCCCAAAAACAACTCGATCTTCACGCTGCTCAACGCCGACATCAACAGCGCCACCCACACCTATTCGATGACGCTGATTCAAGACGGCAACCAGATCCAGAGCAAGATGCTCGCCACCGGCAACCTGCTCAATTACATCCCCAAGGAGTGGGCGGAAAGCAGCGCCACCAATGAAGAAGAGAACGGCCACCCGCTGGCTCTGCAAACACTGAGCAAGGTGTTCATGTTCAATAACCTCAGTGACAAGACCTTTATGAACTGCTGGGATTTTGTCGACGAAGGCTCGGCCCCGTTGTTCATGGGCGTCGATTCTGAGCCGGTCGGCAAGAACTTCCTCTACATGCTCACCAGCGACAAATATTCCACCGAGCTCAAGAATGCCTATGACGCGCTCGATGCCGCCAAGCAGGCCTACTTTAAGCCGGTCATCGACGAGGTTGCGGGCGACGTCGCGGCGCTTGGCCTCACCGCGCCCAACGCCAAATACGCGCTGGCTTGGATCAAGCTTTGGTGCCAGCAGTACAATGAAAAGACCGATGACGGCCCCATCTGCAACGAACTTGTGACCTCCTCCGCCGTGGGCGAGAGCGGCCTGCTGGTTTATTCCAAGCTGCGCTCAATTGAAGAATCGGCCTCGGCCTCGGTCAACAACGTCACCGTCGCCGCTTATCAGGACGGTTACAAGGGCATTGGCGGCTACGCCTATAAGCACTACCTCCAGATTGTCAAGACCTCTCCGCTGCCCTGGACCTCCTGCGCGTTTATCGCCTACATGACCACCACCAAGGACGGCTTCCACGCTTGGGGCAAGGACATGGGCGGCTATTCCTCCAACCCGGCCATCAATCAGGACCACTCGAAGGACGGCTTTGTCGACGGTAAGGATACCTTCCCGGCCAAGAACGACCGCGGCTATGACTGGTGGGTCAGCGCGGACGGCGGCAGCCTCGTGGTCGAAAACCCGCAGTATTGCGCCGATGTCGCCTTTAATATGAGCGACTGGATCGACGTCGTCGGTTTTGAGGGCAAATAAAGGACTGATCTATCCGCATACGCATTAAAGAATCAGTGAATTGCCGTGAAAGGGGTGTTTGCCGCACCCCTTTCGCCGCAAAGGAGAGCATATGGAACATGCAGCAATAAAAGGGCCGTCTCCGCTTCAAATTGGCTTTACCAAAGCGCGCACCTACTTTTCAAAGCCGCAGAACCTTGTTTTGCTGCTGCTCGGCATCACGCTGTCGTTCACGACCATTGCGCCGATTATCTCAATTCTTGTGGATACGGTCAAGGTGCATCCGGGCTCGGTCGATTCGGTCGCCACGGGGTTGACAAGCGGCTATACCCTTTTTAACTGGAAGGATCTTTTCACCGGCGCCTTGCGTAAGGCAAACTTATGGAACCCGCTTAAAAACACCCTGTTGCTGTCGGCCTTCTCCTGTCTGGGGGCTATTTTATACGGCGGTGTTTTTGCTTATCTCGTCACGAGAACCAACCTTAAATTTAAAAAATACTTAAGCGCGATCTTTATTTTTCCATACATCATGCCGCAGTGGACGCTGGCCGTCGTGTGGCAGAACCTTTTTAACAGCAATGAGATCACCGGCGCGTCAAACGGCCTCTTGGTCACGCTGCTGGGTATTAAAATGCCTCTTTGGTGGTGCAAGGGACTCTTCCCCTGCGTTGTGGTGCTCTCAATGCACTATGCCGCCTTTGCATACATTCTCATCGGCGGCATCTTCCGCAACATGGACGCCAATCTTGAGGAGGCCGCGACCATCCTGAATACGCCTAAGCTCAAAACATTTTTCCGCGTTACACTGCCAATGGTTACACCCGCCATCATGTCCACGATTCTGCTGGTGTTCGGCAGTGCGATGGGCAGTTACCCTGTGCCGCATTATCTGGGACTGACCACCCTCTCGACCAAATATGTGGGCATGAACGTTAACCGTATCGGCGAGGCGAGCATTCTCGCCGTGATTATGATGCTGTTCGGCGTCGCGATTCTGCTGGTCAACCAGATGAGCACAAGCGGGCGCAAGAGTTATACGACCGTGACCGGTAAATCGGGACAAAGCAGTGAGATCGACCTTGGCCGCGTCGGCAAATACGCCATCGCGATTCTCTTTGTCATCCTGACCGTCATGACCAGCATCTTTCCGATTATCTCGTTTGCGACCGAAACGTTTTTACCCAACCCGGGCGACTACAGCTTTTTGACGACCGGCGACCTGAGCAACCTGACGACCAAATGGTGGCTCACCTCTGAGAATATCACCGAGAGCGGCATGTACGGCCAGTACGGTATTCTCTACAACACCACGATCAAAAATGCCTTTAAGGGCACGCTGGTTGTTGCGGCCAGCTGCGCGCTGATTGCGGGCACCATCGGCATGCTGGTTGGCTACAGCGTCAGCAAAAACCGCCGCAGCAAATGGGCGGGCTACGTCAACAGCATTGCGTTTTTGCCTTATCTGCTCCCGTCGCTGGCGGTGGGCGTGTCGTTTTTCATCTTTGGCTCGAGCCTTGGCATTTACAATACCTATTTATTGCTGATTCTGGCGGGCGTCGTCAAATATATTCCGTTTGCCAGCCGCAGTTCGCTCAACTCGATGCTACAGCTCAGCGGAGAGATTGAGGAGGCCGCGATTATACAGGATATTCCGTGGCACAAGCGCATGACCCGCATCATCATCCCGATTCAGAAGGCGTCGATCATCAGCGGCTATATGTTGCCGTTTATGACTGCGCTGCGCGAGCTGACGCTGTTTATGCTGCTCTGCTCTCAGAACAAGATTCTGACGACGCTGCTCGACTATTTTGACGAGATGGGGCTTTACGCCTTCTCAAGCGGCATCAACCTCATGCTGATCCTCATCATCATCGTCTGCAACTTGATTGTCAACAAGCTCACCGGCGCCAGCCTGGACAAGGGAATTGGAGGAAACTGACATGCCTGAAATTGTGCTGAGTAATATCATCAAGCGATGGGATAAGTTTTATGCCGTCGACAACCTCAACCTGACCATTGCGGATAACGCGTTTGTCACGCTGCTGGGCCCCTCGGGCTGCGGTAAGACGACCATCCTGCGCATGATTGCAGGCCTTGAAACGCCGACAAGCGGTAAAATTACGATCGGCGGCGTCACGGTGTTCGACAGCGAGCGGGGCATCAACGTCCCGCCCAACAAGCGGCGCGTGGGGTTTCTGTTCCAAAACTATGCGCTGTGGCCGAATATGACCGTCTACCAGAATATCTCGTTTGGCTTAAGCAATATCAAGGAGGAAATGCCCAGAATCGACTTTGAATCCCGCAAGGCCGAGGCGCTGATCCGAATTCTCAAAAAACCGGCCGATGTTGTTCGCACCATCAACGAAAGTCTGGACAAAAAGGGCAAAATTGACCCTGCGCGTGCGCTGGTCAGGCTGATCGACAGCTATGAGATATCGGCCTACACCGCCAAAACACTGCTCGGCTATAAGCTCAACGAGGCGCTCAACGCCGACGTGCTCGCAAAAGCGCGCATCGCCGAGCTTGAGGCACAGATCGAAAACGCCCGCAAAAAATATAGCGCCGAGGGCATTGTGCTCAACACCAAATTTGAGCTGACCCAAAACGAGCAGGTGCTCAAGCAGGTCAGAAAGCTCACCGATGAGGAGATTGACCTGATCGTGCGCCGCGTCTCGCGCATTGTCAAGATCGGCATGTTCATGGACCGCTACCCCAGCGAGCTCTCAGGCGGCCAGCAGCAGCGCGTCGCGATTGCCCGCACGCTTGCCCCCGAGCCCGCCGTGCTTTTCATGGATGAGCCACTTTCTAATCTGGATGCCAAGCTCCGGCTTGAGATGCGCTCCGAGCTGCAGAGACTGCATATCGACACCGGCAGCACCTTTATCTATGTCACGCACGACCAGATGGAGGCGATGACGCTTGCCACAAAAATCTGTCTGATCGACAACGGCGTCCTGCAGCAGTATGACGCACCGCTGGATGTCTATAACAAGCCCGAAAACCTGTTTGTCGCCGACTTTGTCGGCAACCCCGCCATCAACTTTATCGAGGCGCAGGGCAGCCAGCAAAGCGACGGCAGCATCGCGATGACCTTCTTTGACGGCCTCGCAGCCTCATTTGTACCGGCGCAGCCAATGGTCCTTGAGGCATGGCGCCAAAACGCCGAGCGGCAGGAGCAGGCGCGGCAGGAGGTCGAGCGGCAAAAGCAAGGGGATAAGAAAAACGTTGAAAAAGGGAACAAAGATACGGCCTTCAGATACCGTATCGCCAAGGTGAGCGGGCATGAGCTGTCCGGAGAGGACGCGGCGCCCGGCGACGATGATTTTGTCATCGGCGTGCGGCCTGAGTTCATCCACCTGAGCGACAACGGGGCGATCGAGGGCGAGATCTATAGCGCGATGCCCGCCGGTATGGAAACCACCGTCAAAATCCGCATCGGCGAATTTCTGCTGACCGGCGTCGTGTTCGGCGGCGTGCTCTATCAGATCGGTCAAAAGGTCAAAATGAGCTTTAGCGGTGACGCGCTGGTGCTGTTCAGCCGTAAAAATGGCAGGATGATGACGTCGGGTTCCCTTAAAATCATATAACATAACAGATCGATGTGACTGCCGCGGCTTGGCTTCGGCGGTCACATCTGTCCTAGCGCCTATTAAGGCAGCGAATGGAGCGGCTATGATAAAAGCGGTTATTTTTGATCTCGACGGCGTGCTTGTGCACACCGATCAATTTCATTATCAGGCGTGGAAAGCGCTGGCCGACGCGCTGGACATTCCGTTTGACGCGATGTTTAATCAGCGCCTGCGCGGGTTGTCGCGCATGGACAGTCTGGAAGAAATTCTGAAAAGCGTTAATCGCCCCTACGCCCCCGAGCAGAAAAACCGGCTGGCGGCGCAGAAGAACGAGACCTATAAAGCGCTGATTGCACGCATGACGCCCGCGGATGTCTCGCCGGAGGTTTTAGAGACGCTAAAAACGCTCAGGCATCAGGGGCTGCGGCTCGGCGTGGGCAGCAGCAGCCAAAACGCCCGCTTTATTCTGGAGCGGACGGGGTTGGAGCGCTTCTTTGACGCCGTGGTGGACGGTACGATGATCACCCGCGCAAAGCCCGACCCCGAGGTGTTTTTACAGGCGGCGGCGCTTTTGGGCGTAGCGCCCGACGAAGCGATGGTCATCGAGGACGCGCAGGCGGGCATAGCGGCGGCCAAGGCCGGGGGTTTTGTGGCGGTGGCGGTCGGAGACGCGAGAGCCTGCGGGCTGGCCGACGCCGCGCTGACCTGCTTTTCAGATCTGCCGGCCTGTCTGGGGCGGCTTTAGCAGCGATCATAAGACGATAGCGTTTGCTTTTGTACCCTTCATGCAGGCACGCCCCTATCCCTGACGCTTGCATGTTCTGTGGAACATGCGGGCGTCTTCTCCCGCGTTACGACGCGAATCGTCTTGCGGATAGGGACGCTGTCTCCCCGTATGCGCCCTGATTACCGGTGGGATTTTGAAACAACAAGGGTTAGGGGCCATAAAAAATACGGTTTTGACTATATGCGCCGTGTGCGCACATTGCTTACCCATCCGGTGTCGATGGCCGCGTATCCAGACTGGTTGCGTGGTGTTTGTACCATCTGTGTTTATGAGGCCTCTGGGGGCGCGACGGTGCTTTAATTGCGCCATAAGGGCAATGGATGTCTGGATTTTAAATAGTGACGCGAAAAGCTTTTGCTTTAAATAAAACTGTGCTAAAATAAGAGCAGCAAAGGCAGGCCTTGGTTCGTTTAAACCGATAACGCTTTCAGGGAGTATGCGATGCAAAACAAAATAGTGGCATTGTTTTTGACGGCAACCGTACTGCTTGGCGCCTGCGGCGCAAAAAGCGCTGTGGAATACGCGTTTTCTCCCGACGAGGCAGCGCGTCTGGTCGTTTATACCTCTCACAAGCAGGAGATTTACGGTCCTATCATCAAAGAGTTTGAGGAGCGCACCGGCATCTGGGTGCGTGTTGTTGACGGCGGCACCAGCGAGATGCTCGAACGCATCGAATCAGAAAAGGACGCGCCGACAGCCGACCTGATGTTCGGCGGCGGCATCGAGAGCCTGATGGCCTTTTCATCCTGCTTTGAGCCTTATGCGTGCAGTCAGACACCGCAGATCAAGGAGGGCCTGATTCCCGAAGACAACCTTTGGACCCCCTTTTCGGTGCTGCCGATGGTCATTATCTACAACAAAAAGCTCGTGGCGCCGAACGAAGTGACCGGCTGGCGCGATCTGTTGCTCGAAAAGTGGCAGGGCAAAATCGCTTTTGCCGACCCTAATACGTCGGGCTCGAGCTACACGGCGGTCATGACCTTGCGCCAATGTCTGGGCAGAGACGACCCCACTGTCTCGGCGCGCTTTGCCGACAATTTGCGAAATAGGCTGCTGCCCCGATCGGGAGATGTCGTCGAATCGGTCGCCAACGGTAGCCTTTATCTCGGTGTCACGCTCGAGGAAATTGCGCTCAAGCGCATGGCGGAGGGGGCGGATATCGCGCTTTTATATCCTGATGAAGGTACCAGCGCCGTGCCGGACGGCAGCGCTATCATTAAAAATGCCCCACATACCGAAAATGCCCGCCTGTTTTTAGATTTTGTCAGTAGCCGCGAGGTTCAGCAGATGATCGCCGCGCGGCATTTTCGCCGTTCGGTCCGCATCGATGTAGAAACACAGGACAATATGATCTCGGAGGATAAGATTAAGATTATCGATTACGACATCGGTTGGGCCAGCGCCCAGAAAGACCCCTTTAGCCAGCAATGGGCGGCGCTTTTTAAGGAGGCGCCAAAGTGAAGAAGCTTCTAAACGCCTCCTTTCGCACCAAGCTGCTGTATGGCTTTTTGGTCATCGGCATTATTCCGCTGTTTGCGTGCACCTTTCTGATGCTCAGTGTTTTTAAAATTGCCCTGATCGGCGACGCGCGTGAGTCCGCTGCGCTTCAGATAGCCGCCATTGCCGAGGATACCGACCAGCTTTTTGAAGCCTGCGAGCAGGTCATGGTTGAGTTGGGGGTGCATCCGCTTGTGGTGAGCGCGCTTGAGGGCAGCACCGCTGTCACGCCGCAGGATATTTACGGCGTGCTATATACCACCTGCGCACAGCTGCGCAGCGACGCCGATTTCTCGGTTTACGGGGCCGACGGGGCGCTGTTGTATTCCACCGCTATCGGCGCGGTCAGTACGCTGCTGCCGACCGATTGGGGCATTCTGCACGCCGCCGAATCGCAGGGCGGCATCGTGTACCGAAGCGTGTATTCCAGCAATTCGAGCGACCAGCGCGAGCGTCTGCGCGCGGCCAGAACGATCAGAACCGACGACAGCCTTTTGGGCTATGTCGTCATGTCGATGCGCAGCCGCAATTTTGAGCGGCTGTTCAACGGAAAATACGGCCAAACCGGCAACATTGCCATTGTAGACAGCCTGTGGCAGCCGGTTTACAGCTCTCAAAGCACCTTAGGCGAACGGATGCTGCCGCTGCTGCGCCGACAGGTCTTGGAGGGCGCGCCGCTATCCGACCCCAGCAACGATTATATCTATCAGGTTCGCCAGAACGAGCGGTCGGGTTTTTTCATTCTGCTACAACAGCTCAAGCCGCTGGTCGGTAAAACACTCAACAGCCTATTTTTCATCGCGGGTGTCATGATGGCGCTCTCGGTTTTTATGTGCATTGCGTTTGCCCTACATATGAGCGAGCAGTTTTTTAAGCCGGTCAAGGCGCTCAACGACGCGATGTCGGAGGTGCAAAACGGCAATCTCGATGTCCGAATTCAAAATGACCGCACCGACGAGCTTGGGCAGTTGGCGGGCCGTTTTAACCACATGGTCAAGCGGCTCAAAAGCCATCTTGAAGAGTCGCTCGACCGCCAGAAGCAGCTCAATGACACGCGCATCCGCATGATGCAGGCACAGTTGAACCCGCACTTTTTATACAATACGCTCGACACCATCAAGTGGATGGGCAAGATCAACGCAATTCCCGAGATTGCGACGATTGCGACCGATCTCGCCGACGTGCTGCGCCAGAGCATCTCAGGCAGAGAATTTGTGCCGCTCGACGAGGAACTCAACCTGCTCGAACGGTATGTCGAGATTCAAAAAATTCGCTTCGGAGATAAATTCGAGTTTGAGGTCCGCGTTGACGAGTCGTTAAGGGATATTCTGATCCCTAAGCTCCTGTTGCAGCCGCTGGTGGAAAACGCGATTATCCATGGCTTTGAGCATTGTGCGGGTGGGCGCGTTCTTGTGGAGGTGCAGCGCATTGCGTCCGATCTCGTGATCACCGTCGCCGACGACGGCTGCGGGATGTCGGATGAGAGCCTGCAACGGTTTTTCTCGCGCGAGTTGCCCGCAAAAAAGCACCTCGGACTTTATAATATCGACGCCATACTCCGGATGCACTACGGTGAGGAGCGTGGCTTAAAATTTGCGCAACCCAGCACGGGGG
>JAEWBS010000007.1 GCA_023391005.1 Bacillota bacterium
CGGCGATGCGCCTCCATCCGTGCCTGTTCAATAGGCTTAGTGTTGTAGCTTTGAATTTTTAAGATGATATCATCGCCAAAAATGGGGTAATCCCCGGGTTCGAGCGCGGTCAGATCGCGGTCTTGCAGCACGGCAAAGCCGGCGGCGATACCGGCGCTGAGGCCTTCGTATTTTTCAGCGTTCGTCAAATAATCATAAACCATTATGCCACCCCCACAGTAATCAACAGATTCGCGTAAACACGTTTTTCGCCGGTAGAAATCGCCAGACGCACACAGTCCTCGCCGCAGGCGCTATAGAATTCATAACGCCCCAGTCCGTCGAGCATAACGCCGCCGAGGCGGTCGGAAAATTCGCCAAAAATGTCAGGCGTGCTGCCATCCTCAGGCAGCATGACCTCGGCCTTTTCAATATTGATCTCACACAGCAGCGCGTCGAGCACCGCCGTCACAGTCGGAATTCCGGCCGAAACGCCGAGATAGACCTTCTCCGCCATACCGGATTTGGCATCGAGCGGATAATTGCCATCGGCGATCAGAATCTTGTCTCCATGTCCGCACAGAGCCAGCGTCCTCATAATTTCGGGGTTGATGCAGCCTTGCTTACGCATGTTTCTTCCCCCTACTTTTCATTTTCGCGCAGCTGACCGAGCGCGCCGCCCGGGTGCCTGCGCACATATTGCTCGGGCGTCAGCGCGCGGTCGGCTTGCAGCATGACTGAAAGCGCCTGCAACACATAGGTCTCAGCCAAAATTGAATTGCGCGGGGCGCGGTTGAGGGGGCCACCCTCGGCGTTCACCCCCGCGAACAGCACGGCCTCGCTATGCTGCGCCAGCCAGGAGTCCAGCTTTCCGGTGACGCCTATTACCTTGCAGCCGTTATTGTGAATCGCGTTGACCGTGGCCTGAAGCTCGGCGGTCTGACCGCTGTTTGAGATGCAGAGGACGACGTCACCCGCCACGAGCTGCCCGCAGGAGCCGTGCACCGCCTCGGTGCCGTGCAGAAAATAGGTGGGCGTCCCGGTTGAGGAGAGCAGCGAGGCCATATAGGCCGCGATGTGCCCGGGCTTGCCGATGCCGGTGATGTGAATTCTGCCGCCCTGTTTTTCGCAGTCCTGAATCAGCCGGACCGCGCCACTGAGCGATTCGGCGGTGACCGTCTCTAAAAATTGATTGAATTCCGCCTTAGCGCTGTCTCGGAATATCGCCAGCGCCTTAGCCGCAGCTTCGGACATATCAGTCAGCCCCCCTTTAGTACATTGAGCAGATCGAGTGGAAAGTCATTAAAACGGCGGGCCCGCATCGCGGTCAGCACCTCGTCGAGCACAGGCAGCGAGGGCATCGCCCCCATGCGCGAGACGGTAATGGCCGCGGTGTTGTTGGCAAACAGCAGCGCCTGCTCGTCGGTGAGCCCCGCGCAGACACCGGCGCAGAACGCGCCGACAAACGAGTCGCCCGCTGCCGTCGGGTCGGCGACGGCCACGTCGGGTACACAGGGCTTAAACACAAAGGCACCGGTGGCCGTGTCGGATACGACCGCACCGTTGTCGCCCAGTGTAATGATTACCTTTTTGACGCCCTTGTCGTGCAGCGCGGCCACAGCGGCCTTGAGATTTGCCTCGTTGAGCGCGCCGTTTTGATCCCGGATCGTGATGCCGGTGAGGTCGGCCGCCTCGTACTCGTTGGGCGAGATGTAGGTCAGATGCGACAGCAGCGCGTCGGAAAGCGGCGCCGAGGGCGCGGAGTTGAGCATAACCGGCACGCCGTGCCGATGCGCGATTTCCGCGGCCAGCTCGACAATCGCCATTGGAATCTCAAGCTGGAGCATCAGCATGTCGTACTGCGCGATCTGCTGCTCTAAAAACAGGATATCATCGGGCGTGATGGTCATATTCGCGCCCGAAATCACGATAATTCGGTTGTGGAGCGTCACGCCGTTCTGCTGGGTGAGCAGGATGTTGCCCACGGCGGTGGCGGCATCGTCGGTGCGCATCACATAGCGGGTGTCGGCTCCGGACGCGTTGAGCGTCTGGATGAGCTGGTGGCCAAACGCGTCAGTGCCGGTTTTACCGACCATGGTGACGTCGGCCCCAAGTCTGGCGGCCTGCACGGCCTGATTGGCCCCCTTGCCGCCGGGCGCGGTGCGAAAGCCGCTGCCCAACACCGTTTCGCCCGCGTTGGGAAAACGCTCGGTCGTGACAATCATGTCCATGACAAGGCTGCCCACCACAAGGATTTTTGGTTTTTTCATGCGAACAGCTCCTTAAAGGCCAAGCTTTTTGCCAAGGTATTCTTCGAGCGCGAACAGGCTGTCAACCTCCATGCGCGCGTTTTTGTCAAAGCGGCCGCGGTCCGAGCTTCTCGAGAGCAGGCTCATCGGGATGCCGACAAGGTTCATGTGGTATTTCGCGCTGACAGGGTAAAGGCGCATTTCAATCATCGCAAATTCGGTGATCAGGTCGGCCATCAACTTAGCTTCCTCCGCCTTTTCGGGGTTATGGGCGTTGTCCACCACAAACTTATAAAGCTGTGGGTGGTAGTTTGCCATAATGCCGTTGTAGCCGGCCGCGCCGTGCATAAAGCTGTCGTAGAACGAGGCAGCGTTGGCGTTAAAGAGCTTGAGGGGCGTGCCCTCCACGGCCTTGATGCGCTCACGGATCAGTTCGTAGTCGCAGCAGGTATCCTTTAAAAATACCAGCCTGCCGCCGTGTGCCAGCTCGCTTAAAGCGTTGAGCGAGACCAGACGCTTATAGGGCATCGGGCACTCGTAGATGCCAAAATCCACCTCGGGGAAGGCCTGTGCCGTCGCCTCAAAGTTTTTCATAAAGACCTCGTCGCCCTCATTCTTGGGGTCGAGCGCGTTAGAAACCAGCACGTAAGCCTCAACGCCGGTCTTCATCATCGCCTCAATTTCCTTGAGCTGGGTGGGCAGGTCGGTCGCGGTGTGGCCTGAAGCGATGACCTGCATACGGCCGTCGGCGGCCTCAAATACGGCTTTGCCGAGGTCGATCTTTTCCTGCGGGGTCAAGAACAACATTTCGCTCGACTGGCAGACCGCAAAAATGCCGTTGCAGCCCTTTTTGGCGTACCAGTCCACCATCTTTTGAACGGTGGCAAAATCAATTTTTCCGTCTTCGGTAAAAGGGGTAATCATGGTCGGCCAAACGCCGCCCTGAATCTGAAATGCCATTAAAAATCACCTCAAAATATTATTATATATGTCGGCGTTGCGCGCAGTCAAGCGTCTCAACCTGTGTAACCAAGGAACATTCTCGGCAGAAAAAGAATCGTGCCGGGAACATAGGTGATGATGATCAACACGATCAGCATGGCGACGATCATGGGCAAAATCTCTTTGACGACGTATTTAAGCGGCGTGCCCGAGATACCGCTCGTAATGAACAGCAGCATACCAAACGGCGGGGTAGAAAGGCCGATCATCATGTTAAACACCACCACGACGCCAAAGTGCACCAGATCAATGCCCAACTGATTGACCAGCGGCAGCATGATTGGAATAAACACAACCTGAATCACCGAGGTGTCGATAAACATGCCCAGAATCAGCAAAGCGACCTTAACAATGAATAAAAACACAAGGGGTTCATTGGTCATCGAGAGAATAAAATCGCCCAGCTTAACGGCAATCTGCTCGCGCGCGACGATGTAGGAGATAGCGGTTGCCGAGCCGACCATGATCGAGGTCGTACCGGTCGACTGCACCGTATCGATGAGCACCTGCTTAAAGCCGTCCCAGCTCAGAACGCGGTAGGCGAAGATCGCGATCAGCATCGCGTAGAAACCGGCCACGGCGCCGGCCTCGGTCGGAGTCATAATGCCGGTATAGATGCCGATCAGCAGAATGGCGGGCGTCAGGATGGCGGGAATCGCCTTGACGCAATAGATCAGATAGTCGCGCAGCACAAAGGCGGCACTGCGTGGATAGTTGCGCTTTTTGGCGATGATAGCGATATAGATCATCAGCGCGATGGCCAGCAGCACGCCGGGCACCATGCCGCCCATGAACAGCGCGCCGACCGAAGCGCCCGACAGCATCGCATAGATGACCATAGGAATTGAAGGCGGGAAGATCGGGCCGATGGTGGCAGAGGCGGCCGTTATCGCGCAGGAGAAACCGTCGTCATAGCCCTCATCGCGCATAGCTGCGATTTCCATTTTACCAAGACCCGCGGCGTCGGCGATAGCCGAGCCGGTCATGCCCGAGAAAATCAGCGAGGCCAGCACGTTGACATGGCCCAAGCCGCCGCGAAAGCGTCCGACGATGCCCTTTGAGAAGCCAAAGATCATTTCGGTGATCTTGCCGGAGTTCATGACGTTTGCGGCAAAGATAAACAACGGAACCGCGATGATTGTATAGTTCGAAAACAGCATGCCCAGCGTCTGCTGTGCCACCATTTTAACGTTTGTACCGTTAATCAAAAAATAAAAGGTACAGGCCGAAATCATACCCAGCGGAATTGGCATTCTTAAAAGGAACATCAGAATAAAAATTAAAAAGAAGACGAAAAGTGCGAGATTCATTCCAGCCCCTCCTTGTTTGCCTGTTCAATGGCCTCTTCGTAGGCCGGCTTATTCTCACGCAGCAAGCGTTCCTCGGCCTGCCTGCCGCCAAGACCTGAGAACACCATAAAATCCTGATAAAGCTCAATGCCGATATAGAGCAGCATCATCGCCAAAAAGACCATATAGGGTGCGAAAATATAGTTGAGTCCCACTTTAAGTACGCTGGATTTTTGGACCGCCATGAATTGAATATAGTTCCAGGTGGGCAGAACCGAAACGGCAAGCGCCACAAAAATGATCAGGTTGCCAAGAAAGGCGGTAAAGGATTTTAGCTTGACCGGCAGTAGGTCATAAATCAATGTGAAGGTCACGTGCGACCGTTTGCGCTGCGCAAAGCACGCGCCGAGCAGCACAACCCACACATAACACATCGAGGTGACCTCCATCGACCAGGGCTTGGGACTGCGCAGAATATAGCGGAAAAAAATCTGCAACACAAAGACGCCAAAGAGCACTAAAAAGGCTATGACGGGTATATAAATTTCCACGCAGTCGCGCAGCCAGAGAACGGCTTTTTTCAAGGATTGCTTCAATACGATCATCCTTCCTTATCCGGGATGTTGGAAATTGGGACGTTTTTTGAGAATACGGGGCATATCGGTGTGATATGCCCCGTATCAAACATCAACGGTACAAGAGGTGCTGAAAATCAGCCCAGAGCCTTAACCTTCTCAAACAGGTCTTTATCCCAGCTCTTAGAAATGTCATCCGCAAGGTACTTGGCGAGAACTTCGTCGGCAAAGGTGTTGACGTCGGCCTCATAGACCTGCAGGCCCTGCTGCTTGAGGAAGTCGACAACCTCCTTCTCAACATTCAGGTTGATCTCGTCACAGGCTTTACGGGCGGCTTCAACGCCTTCCATGACCCAGCCCTGCTGCTCGGGGGTCAGAGAGTCCCACTTGGCCTTATTGATGGTGGGCCATACCGAGTCAACGAGATGGTTGGTCAGCGAAATAGACTTCTGGACCTCATAGAACTTGGCGTTCTTGACGGTGGGCAGGGGGTTATCCTGTCCGTCGACCGTGTTGGTCGAGAGCGCAAGATACAGGTCGTTAAACGCAATAGGGGTGGGGTTGGCGCCCATGGCCTTGCCAAGGAATACCCACGCGTCGGAGTTGGGCATTCTTAGGTTGATGCCGTTGAGGTCGGCCGGGGTTTTAATGGCCTTGTCGCGGCCCAGAGAGATCTGACGGGTGCCCAGATAATAGGCGCCCAGCGGCAGAATCTTCTGCTCTTCGGCGATCTTGGCAAAAACCTCTTTGCCGATCTCGCCATTGAGCGTCTTAGTCATGTGGTCATAGCTCTTGAAGATGTAGCCGGCGGTGAACATCGACAGCCACGGGCTGTTGGTAGAAAGCCAAGAAGCGCTCGAATAGATGATGTCGCAGTCGCCGGCGATGACGGCGGCGGTTTCGGAATCCTGATTGAACAGAGTACCGGAATCGTAGCACTCAACGGTGATCTGTCCGCCCGAGATCTTCTCGACCGTTTCTTTGAACACCTTTTGAGCCTGACCATGCGCATCGGTCGGAACGGCCGCGATAGAGAAAATCAGATTGACGGGCTTTGCCTCGGGAGCCGCAGAGCCTGCGGGCGCGGAACTGGCGGGCGCAGAGGATGAAGAGCCGCCGCATGCGGTCAGCATCAGCATCATGACTGCCATAGTTACAGCAAACACCTTTTTCATTATTTACTCCTCCTAAAGTTTGTCTTTATTGTCAACCTGCCCCGGATAGGGCGGGGTGTGACCTTATGATATCGGCATGAACTTTGGCGCTAAAAGCCTGCATATCCTTCGGCACGGTTTTGCCTTGTTATAATCTTAAACGCGCGGCGGCATTGGCGGTACAAAACGCTGATCAGCCATTGCATGCGCTGACTTAGGAAGCTATCGGGCCTTGTGCGACTCCCGCAGAACCAGCTCGCAGGGCAGTGTGACCCGGCAATTATGGGTAGCCTTGCCCTCAAGTGTTTCAAGCATCAGCCGGGCCGCCTCACAGCCCATACGGTAGGGGTCCTGAAAGGTGGCGGTGACCGGGGGGGACGCAATATCCATCCAGTCATAATCGTCAAAGCCCACAACCGAGACATCCTGTGGTACCGAAACGCCATGCTCAGAAAAATATTGCAAAAGGCCCATCAATAAAACATTATTCGCTGAAAAAACGGCGTCTATGCCGCTGTTAAGCAGCGTCGCCGCGAGATCCCGGCCGGTCTGGAGCTGGTAGGGCAGATTAATAAAAATCAAATTTTCATCGATTGGAAGTCCGGCCTCCCGCATGCCCTGAAGATACCCCAGATGGCGGTCATAGGAGGTCGAGAAGTCGCAGTTGCCGCACAAAAACGCAATGCGCTTTCTGCCGCTCTGCGCCAGCAGCTGGACGACCTTGCGGCTTCCCTCAAGGTTGTCGGAATAGACGCTTGGCAGGCTGCAATTTTCGACACGTCGGTCAACAAGCACGATGGGAATGCCCAGCGAGCGTATTTCGGCCAGCGAAGCGGCGTTTCGGTCAAACGGAACGAGCAGCACGCCGTCCACCAGCCTCTTTTCCAACAACTGAAGGTTGGCCAGATGCTTTTCACTCTCCTGCTCGGAATAGGTGGCAACCATAAGGTCATAGCCGTTGGCATGCAACTGCTCTCGCGCGCCGTTTAAGACGTCGAAGAAGAAACAGTTGGTCGAGTTGTTGGGCTCGGTGCTTGGAATAATCAGCGCAATGATGCGTGAACGGTTGGTTTTAAGCATCTGCGCCGCCAAGTTTGGTTTGTAGCCAATCTTTTTGACCGCATCTTCAACCAGCTGCTTGCTATGCTGAGAAACGGCACGAGTGCCGTTGATGGCGTGAGAGACCGTTGTAATAGAAAGGCCGGTCATCTGGGCGATTTTTTTAATAGACAAATATGACCACTCCTTCCTATTATTTACACAAAACGTTTTCGCGCAAACGTTTTACATGCTTAGAATAGCATTCGATTCAACGACCTGTCAATGCATTGGAATTACAGAAATATCCTAAGTGCTATAGTAATGTTGTATATACGTGAAACCTATTTTTATATAAAACCTGTTGTTTTGATCATAATGATGTAAAAATGGGGGAAGCGTTTTATGAATATGTGCATAAGATTATCAGGCGATAACCGCCAAATGCCGGTTATCGCCTGATAAGGATATCACCTAAGGGCAAACCTAAAACCGCCGGTGATGAGCGGTAGCTGAATATCAACGCGTCAAGGAGAGAGCTCACGCATATAATAAAAGGCTTGCAGCAGGTTTAAAGCGCCGAAGCCCCATTGCGAATTAGGGTAGGACATCTCGTCACTGCGCTTGCATCCGCGTACCAGATAAGCGTTGATGGCGGTGGTGCTAAAGCCCAGATCGTTGCCGTTGACGATGGCCCATTGCAGCATCAGTGCACAGGCCCCCGAGGTGATGGCCGAAGCGATGCTTGTGCCGCTCATATAGCCGTATCCCGAAGGGTAGATGCCGCCAATCTGATAGCCCGGCGCCACAAGGTCGGGGGCGAGTGGATTGAGCCGTGTAGGGCCCCATGAGGACATGGGATAGAGCGCGTCGCTGCCTGAGTCGGTGGCGCCGCAGCGTATCGTACCCGACCCCGTCGCAGGATAGGTGATGGTGTAGTAGGGGTCGGAGGTTAAAAATTCCACGCTTGGCGAAACGAATCCGACCAGCGGCAGCCACGCCTGAATCGTTCCGTTTAAGATAATATCGCCATATACCGTAACGGTCCATATGCCGGGGGTGGCGTTGAGTATTTTGACAATGGTTACCTGGTCGCCGCTGCCCTCGATCGGAAAATGATAGGAGATGCTGACCTCTGAATGCTCAAGCACAAGGCGGGTGGTCAGCGTATAGGCGGCCTTAGCCGGTACCCGTCCGACCAACTCCCCGGTCGGGGAGCGCAGCGATACCGAAGTTCGGTCGCTAATCATATTTGTGATAACCATAAAGATATCTCCGGCATCGTCTCCCGCCCGGATATCGATGTCGATCGGCTCTTTATCAGGTGAAAATTTTTTATAGAAATGGCGCTTGGTCTGGTTTTCATTTCCGGCCGAGGTGCAGATACAGACGCCGGGTATGGCACCGACGGTATACATATAATCCTCACAGGGACTAAAACCGTCATGGCTGTCATAATCTGAGCCCAAGCCGATGCAGATTACGACCGGGCGGTGTAGCTCAACGGCCTTTTGCATGATATATTCAATACCCAGCATCAAAAAAGAAGCCTCAAAGGCGTTTTGCTGTTCCCTTGGAACGACGAAGCGCTGAAGATAGAATGGATAGGCCTTTTTGAGCTTTACCATAATGATTTCAGCCTTCGGCGCCGCGCCGATGAAATCGCCGACCGGACTGGCCGCCGCGACTGAGGCCAGAAAGGTACCGTGCCCGACCTCATCGTTGTGCGGAACAATGTCAAAAGGGTTTTCTGAGGCCAAAGCGGCATTGATCTGTGCATTGGTATATTCGGTTCCCAGCGGAAGACCGCCCGGCGGTGTGCCCGGAATGGTCTGATCATAAATCGATTGGATTTTGCTGCTGCCGTCGGGGTGCTTAAAAATTGGCTGTGTATAATCAATGCCGGTATCGATAAAGCCGATGAGCACCCCCTCGCCGCTCAGATTGAGATGAGGTTGCTGCTGCACCTGAATAATAGCCGCCGATTCGAGACTGGGGCGTATGGTCAGCCCCAATACGGTTGGCACGCTGTTAATAAAATCGGTGCCCATATAGGTGATCATGTCGTTATAGTCCTCAATCTTGGCGTAACAGATAATATAGGTGTCCTTGACGGTGTAGCTTGCAATAAGGCCGGGGTGGTTTAAAATCATCTGGTCATAATAAGCATCTTTTCTGATAATAAAATCGACAATATCGGGTGCGTACAGCGCGTCTTTATCCAAAAGAACGCCTCCTTTCGGATCGGCGTCGCAGCGCCGGTGATGTGTACGAACAAAATCTGCTATAGTTCGCGCATGTAATAAAAAGATCGCGTCAGGTTGAGCATGCCGTACCCCCATTGGTTATTGGGGTAGATTACCAGCTCGTTGCGGTTGCAGCCCCGAATGAGATAGGCCTTGACGGCGGGGGTGCAAAAGCCAAAATCGTGCCCCTTGACAATCGCCCACTGCATCAGCAGCGCGCAGGCCCCCGCAGTGATGGCCGCGGCGCAGCTTGTGCCGCTCATATAGCCAAAACCGGCGGGATAGATGCCGCCAATCTGATAGCCGGGGGCCAGCAGATCGGGCATTTCGCTCTGTATTCTCGTTGGACCCCAGGAGGACAGCGGATATAAAATGTTGCGAACGCTGTTATAAGCGCCGCAGCAGATTGGCCCTAAGCCGGTGGCCGGATAGGTGATGGTGTTGTAGGGGTTGGAGGATAGAAACTCCACATTTGGCGATATAAAGCCGGTCATGGGCAGCCAGGCGCGAATCGCGCCGTCTATGATAAAATCGCCGTAGGCTGTAATGGTCCACAGGCCGGGGGTGGCGTCGCGTATTTTAACGATGGTCACCTGATCGCCGCTGTTGCTGATTGGGAACAGATAGGTTACCGCGACCTCTGCTTTCTCAAGAACAAGCTGTGTGACTTGGGTAAATAGGGGTTTGGCCGGCACCCGTTTGACAAGCTCGCCCGTCGGGGAGCGCACCGAGACTGAGATAACATCTGAGAAGCGGTTTGTGATAATAACCCAAATATTTCCGGCGTTTTGACCGACCTGAATATCGATATTTTCGGGGGTCTTGTCGCGTGAAAAACGGTTGTAATAGTGGTGCTTTGCCTGACTTTCGTTCCCGGCGGCCACGCAGATGCAAACCCCCGCAATATTTGAGATATCCAGCAAATAATCCTCAAGCGGGCTGGTGCCGTCGTGACTGTCGTAATTTGAACCGAGTCCGAGGCAGATGACCACCGGGCGTTTAAGCGCCCGTGCCTTTTTGATGATATACTCAATACCCAGCATAACCGACGTGGCCTCAAAAGCGTTTTGCTGATCCTCGGGCACAAAAAACAGCTCGCGCATGAAAGGGTAAGCCCCCTTGAGCTTTACCATGATAATTTCCGCTTCGGGCGCGGCGCCGATAAAATCCTCTTCGTTAATGGCGGAGCCGGCTGCTATCGAGGCTAAAAAGGTGCCGTGCCCCGACTCGTCGACATGGGGCAGAACGCTCAAGGGCGCCTCGGCGGCTAGAGCCGCGTTAATCTGCGCGTTGGTATATTCAACGCCGATCGGGAAGCCCTCCGGCGGCGTTCCAGGAACCGATTGGTCGTAGATGAATTGAATTTTGCTGGTGCCGTCCTGATTTAAAAAAACTTCTTTTCGATAGTCGATGCCGGTATCGATAAAGCCGATTAACACACCCTGACCTTTGAGGTCGAGGTAGGGCTGCTGCTGCATCTGAATAATGCCCGAGGCCTCGAGCTCGGCGCGGCCCAGCAGGCCAAGAACGGTGGGAAGGCCTCTTTGGATGCCCATATAGCGGGACATATCTCTATAGCCTTCGACGGTGGCATAGCAGATAATATAAGTGTCGCTGACCGTGTGGCTTGTGATCAAGCCGGGGTGATCTAAGATATAGCGTTCAAAATAAGCGCCTTTTCTGACGAAAAAGTCGACGACATCCGCTGAATATAGCTGATTGATATCCAAATTCTACGCCTCCCGAAAACATGATGAGCGGGGTCTTCCTATTGTAAAACACCTACTCGCAGCGCATTTATGCATATAGTTATTATATTTAAGGCATGCGTAAAATATGAGAAGGCCGCCGCCCCGACGGTTTGCCGGGCCGGGTTATATTTTATACCGGTGGGGCAGATAGTCCAAAAAGCGTTCGGCGGCACAGGGGAGCGATTTTCGGTTGCGCATGGCCAGCCCGATGTGGCGATAGGCCGGTACTTCCAGCTCTTTAGTGACAATATCGTAAGGGATGCGCTGCAAAATCAGCTCGGGCAGAATGCTGATGCCAAGGCCGTTTTCAACCATCGACATGATGGCGTAATCGTCCCATGTGGTAAAGCGCACCTGCGGGTGCAGGCCGTGGCGCTCAAAAATAGCGGCAATTTCGGCCTTAGCCCCCTTTTCAAGCAGCATGAACGGCTCGCGCTCGAGCGCTTTGAGCGGAAAACGGTCGCATTCGGCCAACCGGTGCGTCTTGGGCAGTACGACGAGCAGGCGGTCCCGCTCCTCGATGCTGACCGTATCAAACGCCGCTTCGGTCGGCAGCCGCAGAAAACCGAAATCCACACGCCCCTGCCGTATCCAGGACTCGATTTCGGTATAATCGCCAAGCAGCAGCTCAAACTCGGTTTTCGGATAATCCTGCTCAAAGCGCTTGATCATGTTGGGCAGCCAGTGGGTTGCCACGCTTGAAAAGGTGCCGATGCGTATTAGGCCAGAGCTGCCGTCCTGCAGATCGGCCACCTGCGCCGCCAACAGCGCTTGCTCGTTGCAGACGCGCTGAATCTGTGCAAACAGCTTCAGGCCGTCTGAGGTGAGCGTCACACCGGATTTTCCGCGCTCCAACAGCGTCACGCCCCATTCGGCTTCGAGATCGCCGAGCATCCGACTGACGCCCGACTGCGTATAGTTTAGGCTTTCTGCGGCTTTTGTCAGGCTGCCATATTCCACGGCTTTGATAAGCGCCAGATACTTTTGCAAATTCATAACATCACCCATGATTAATCATCATAATAAATATGTAAAGTATTCGTTTTTATTATGGATAATAGTATGCTATAGTGATACCGTTGTCAATATAAACAAGGGTGGGATCGAAATCACATGAACAGCAAACGGGCCTATGCCCAATATTTTGCGGCGCTGCTGATGTTTGGCATGAACGGCGTCGTCGCGAGCCACATTGCGATGAGCAGCTATGAGATTGTCTTTACGAGAACGCTGCTCGGCAGCCTATTCACCGTCATGCTTTTTGTACTGACGCAAAAAAGGGTGCGGCTATTCAAAAGTAAGAAATGCGCGCTTTACTTATTCCTCTCAGGCGTCTCGATGGGCGTCAGCTGGATATTGCTGTACGAGGCCTATCGGCAGATTGGCGTCGGCGTGGCTTCGCTGGCTTATTATTGCGGTCCGGTCATCGTCATGGCGCTCTCGCCGGTGCTTTTTTCAGAAGCGCTGACCCGGGCAAAGGTATCAGGCTTTGCCGCCGTGCTGCTCGGCATGCTTTTGGTTAACCTGCAAGCCCTGCAAGGCGGCAAGACAGCGTGGGGGCTGTTTTGCGGCGTCATGTCCGCCGTTATGTACGCCGCAATGGTTGTTTTCAATAAAAGCGTCGACGGTATTACCGGCGGCGAAAATACGATGTGGCAAATGCTCAGCGGCTTTTTGACACTGGCGGTGTTTATGGTCTTTCGGCAGGGCCTCGCGCTGCATATACCACCCGGGAGCCTGCTGTCCATTCTGGTGCTGGGCTTGTTCAATACCGGTTTGGGCTGCTATTTTTATTTTTCGTCAATTGGGCGGCTGCCTGTGCAGACAGTGGCGGTCTGCGGTTATCTTGAGCCGCTTTCGGCGGTACTTTTTGCGGCGCTGTTTTTGGACGAGCACCTGTCCGCCCTTCAGCTGGCGGGTGCGGCGCTGATTATCGGCGGGGCCGCTTTCAGTGAGGGCTTTCACCGCAGGGGCAGTCCAATGATGTGCCGTTCGGACGAAAAAAAGCGATGTGATCCGTTTTAATCTTTGGATTCTCGTCTTTTGGTTGAATCTGGACTTTCTTTTGTCATTTTGTTATAATTTAAAAATAAATATTATTTATAGGGTATCGGTACCAATCCATGGGGCTAACTAATAGCGTGCGGTTTTCCTAGCTGAAAAGCCTTTTGGCGCTTTTAGAATTGACCCAATACAGCATTTTGACAAAAGGGGTGTGGATATGAAAAGACGTGAAATTGTAAGACTGGTTCGTGGGCAGCAGGCGACCGACGGTGCGGGCGTGCGCCTTGTGCGGGTACTCGGCAAGCGCGATGTTGAGGATTTTGATCCGTTCCTGATGCTCGACTCCTTTGATTCCACCGACCCTGCCGATTATGTGGCGGGCTTTCCGATGCATCCGCACAGAGGTATTGAGACGATCACTTATCTGATTGCGGGTAAAATTGAGCATGAAGACAGCTTGGGCAACCGGGGGACGATCGGCAGCGGAGAGAGCCAGTGGATGACGGCGGGCAGTGGTATTTTACATCAGGAGATGCCCAAGGCTTCTGAACGGATGCTCGGCTTTCAGCTGTGGTTGAACCTGCCGAGCGGGGAGAAGATGGCCGAACCGGCATATCTGGGTATTACACAGGAGATGGTGCCGCAGCTTCAAAAGGACGACGCGCAAATTCGTGTGCTGTCGGGTCAGTTTGAAGGCGTCGCGGGCGTGACGCCGCGCCACATTCCGGCAGCCATCTATGATATCACGCTGCCGCGCGGCCAAACGCTCTCGCTTGAGACAAAGCCGGATGAGACGGTGTTCATCTTTCTGATAGAAGGGGATGCCGCCATCAACGATCAACGCATTTCGGCCAAAACGGCGGTGCTGTTTGACGCGGGGGATTTTATTTCAGTTACGTCGCAGCCCGAGATGGATCTGCGGTTTGCGTTCTTTTCGGCCAAGCCGTTGCACGAGCCGATTGCGTGGGGCGGACCGATTGTCATGAACACCCGGCAGGAGCTTGCGCTGGCGTTTGAAGAGCTGAATCAGGGGACATTCGTCAAGCATAAAGGGCAATGATGGATGCGCAGCGGCCCGCCGCTTAGTACGGCGATTGCTTGGCGCGAAATAATGCCATGCGTCTGCGCGCAACGGCTTGCCGCTTAACGAGGCAGCGGCAAGCGCGCGTTACCATAAACGGCAATAAACAGATAAAAGGATGATATGATGAAAAAGCTGAAGATTGTCGCGGTCGTCGGATCGCTGCGCAAAGATTCCTATAACCGCCAGTTGGCCAAAGCGGCACAGGCTGCCGTGGGCGACCGTGCGGACTTTGAGCTGCTCGAATATGCTGATATCCCGTTTTTTAACGAGGATATTGAAACGCCGATGCCCGAGCAGATTGCACGGGTGCGCGGCATTGTGGCGGCGGCGGACGGCGTCTGGTTTTTTACACCGGAATATAACCATTTCTTTTCGGGCGTGCTGAAAAACCTGCTGGATTGGCTCTCAAGGTCGCCAAGCGAAGAAGAGCCCTCTCCGCTTTGGGAAAAACCGGCCGCCTTCAGCGGCATTACTCCCGGTACGCTGGGCACGGCGCTCTCTCAAGATCATCTTGTAACGCTGATCAGCCTGCTTAACATGCGGGTGATGAACGCGCCCCGGCTGAGAATTTCCAGCGCGGCCAAGCAGCTCAACGCCGAGGGTCGGCTTGAGCTGACCGCCAGCGCGCCGTTTTTGCAGGATCAGGCGGATGCTTTTTTAACATTTATCCAAAAAGGCTGATTATTGCGTCGTGTCTTAAAATGAATCATCGCATAAAAAGCGACCTGATCGGGTCGCTTTTTTGTGCAGGAAATTGAGATCTTTCCTGCGCGCCGCGCTTGGGGTTTGATGTCAATACTCAGCTGCTCATGGCATTAACAACTCTGATGAAAGACGCATATCAAACCTAAAGCCAGCAAAGCCGCCAAACTAAATTTATAAAGTCTGTGCATTTTGCAATGTGAATTTAAGAGGAATCTATATTTCAAAATATCAAAATGTTTTGCTTTTATTCGCAGAGTTTTAATAGAGGATTCACAAAATTTGAATTTTGATATTGATATTCCTGCATTTATGTATTATAGTGATCCCAAGCTTCAAGGCGCGGCCTGAGATTTGGCGGCCTGCGGTACACTTTCGGATTAAGCAAAGACGCTGTCCTTTTTGGACGGCGTCTTTCTTTTTTAAACTAATTTTAGGAGGAATTTTTCATGGATCAGATCTTTGAAGCGGTAAATGGCGTTATATTCCCCATATGGTTCCTGATTGGCGCGGCGTTTGTGTTCTTTATGCAAGGCGGGTTTGCCATGGTGGAGACCGGCTTCACCCGCGCCAAGAACGCCGGCAATATCATCATGAAAAACCTGATGGATTTTTGCATCGGCACTGTGGTGTTTGTTTTGCTCGGCTTTTCCCTGATGATGTCTGACAATTACCTGTTTGGGGTCATCGGTGTACCTGATTTGCAGATTTTTACCAGCTTTGCCACGTTTAATTTCTCCAGCTTTGTTTTTAACCTTGTATTCTGTGCCACCGCCGCGACCATTGTCTCAGGTGCGATGGCGGAGCGCACCAAATTTTCCGCCTACTGCATTTACAGTGCGGTGATCAGTATTCTGGTGTACCCGATAGAAGCCGGCTGGGTCTGGAATCCTCAAGGCTGGCTGCTGAACATGGGCTACGTAGACTTTGCGGGCTCCTCGGCCATACATATGGTCGGCGGCATTACGGCCTTCATCGGCGCGGCAATTCTCGGCCCCCGCATCGGCAAATACGTGGTTGACCCCGCAACCGGCGCGAAGGTTTCCCGCGCAATTCCCGGACACTCCATCACATTGGGTGCGCTCGGCGTATTTATTCTATGGTTCGGCTGGTACGGCTTTAACGGCGCTGCGGCTACCAGCGTCGAGCAGCTTGGTTCCATCTTTCTGACCACCACGCTGGCGCCCGGTATCGCCACCTGTGTTGCCATGTGCTGCACCTGGGTCAAAAACGGCAAGCCGGATGTGTCGATGTCACTCAACGGCTCTCTGGCCGGTTTGGTTGCCATTACCGCGCCCTGTGCAAATGTCGACGCATTTGGCGCGCTGATAATCGGTGCCGTGGCCGGTGTCCTCGTGGTCGTGGCGGTCGAGTTTATCGATATGAAGCTGCATGTTGACGATCCGGTCGGCGCTGTGGCGGTGCATGGCGTTAACGGCATCTGGGGTACGCTAGCGGTTGGCCTGTTTGCCACCGATACCGCTCCGGGCGCTTCCGTAAAGGGCCTGTTTTATGGCGGTGGATTTGCGCAGCTTGGCATTCAGATCATCGGAATTCTCTCGATTGCCGCATGGACGACCGTCACCATGCTGCTGATTTTTCTGGCCATAAAGAAAACGAATGGCCTGCGTGTGACGGCTGAGGAAGAAATACAGGGGTTGGATCTGCCCGAGCACGGTCTGGTCAGCAGCTACGCCGACTTTATGATCACCGTTCCCACGCTGGACTTTGGCAACGCCGACTTTGCGGCGCCCGTTATTGCGGTTCCGCCGGAGGTGGCGGTTCCTGTCAAAAACACCGCGCATTCTAACGCTAAGATGACCAAGGTGACCATTGTGACCAACCAGAACAAGTTTGGCGGTCTGCAAAAGGCGCTTGACAGCATCGGCGTCACCGGCATTACGGTGACCAATGTGCTTGGCTACGGTATGCAAAAGGGTTATCCGCAGCTTTACAGAGGCGTTCCGGTCGAAGCAAAGTTGCTGCCTAAGATTCAGGTTGATATTGTCATCAGCAAAATCCCGACCGACGTGCTTGTCAGTACTGTTAAAAAGGCACTGTATACCGGCCACGTAGGGGATGGCAAGATCTTCATCTACGACGTTGAAAATGTGATTAAGGTCAGAACCGGCGAAGAGGGCTACGACGCGCTGCAGGACGAGGAAGAGGCCGTGACGTCAGCTTATACAAATGCATAATATAGGTTAATTTGCATATTTACAGCCCCAAAACGATAAATATAAATATCTCCTTCTTTTCCTTCGAATAGCGCCCCCAAGGCTTTGCGGTTATATACGCAAAACCTTGGGGGCGCGCTGTGTATAGCCAAACCATGCGAGAATCGGAATAGGGTTGGTGTGGATAGCTTGTACCCTTGCAAGGTGCAGAATGCAGGCGAGGCTGATGCCTGCCAAGAAGAGAACAGCGCGGCAAGGCGCAAAATAGGCTGCCAAGTCAAGCCGATTTTAAGTTGTTTGACTATACAGGTTATTAACGCAGGTGCATATAACTTTGGGGTGTTTGCGTTTTTCGCGTAAATTTTAGACCCGGTGTTCTGTTCCTGTGAGGCAGGCGCCGAACAGGATGGGGCTTACGCAACAGCGCAAGCCCCATCCTGTTTTGTCACGGCTTTAAAAACACCGCGTGATTTTAGTATTTTGGCTAACGATTAAGCGCGCAGTCAAGAGAACAAGTCCATGTTGTCTGGATGAGCGGGCGATATGGGAAGATGATCTCTCACAAGGGCGTTTACCGCAAGAGAGAAAACAGATCTCTAAATGTTTTGGCCTCATGTACTTAACGCTTTGAACGGATGTGCGCGGCCACTTTAACATCCTCGCGCTTGATATGGCTGATCAGCCAGCCTGCAACGGCGGTGTTGACCTTGCCCACCAAAACGATCGTGGGTCCCTGCGCCTCAAGCTGTTCTATCAACTCACCGACGGTTTTCTTGAATGCCTCGTGATATTGCTTGTGGTTGGCATAATCGGGGTATTGGCTGGCGAGCTGTAGCTTTTCCTCATCCGCAAAATGCTTAGAGGTGTAGTCGTAAAGAAAAGAAGCGGTTTTCTGTAATATATCACGGCCTTTTCCCTTAGAACATGCGTCCAATAAATCATTGATTGCGACAAACAGCTGCTTGTGCTGCGTGTCGATTGTAGCATTACCGGTTTCCAGATCGGCGGTCCAGTTATATGCCATTGTTGTCACTCCTTTTCAGTCGATAATTGTTATATTGACAGAGAGCCTACTTAAAATCGCTTTGAATAGACCCTCAAGGCCTCATTTATAGCACGTTCTGCTTTGGTGTATTTGATGCCGACAATTTTCATTTTTATTTATTATAGTGTTGTTTCTCAATTAATGCAATGATAAACCGTTAAAATAATCATACTATTATGATGGGTTTCTCTTGATGGGTAAAAATAACTAAAAATTTAGTCATTACTAGATATTTTTGAAGTGAATCAGATTTGAATGCATAAAGCATTGGCGCAGGCAGATAATAAGATCAAAAGCGAGGTGAAAAGTAAATGAACAACAATAATTCTTCAAAGGGTACCCAGAACAGCAACCCGAGAGATACTCAGAATTCCACACCCAACACCCAGAGCAGCAATAAGACCAATTACCAGACCTCCAACCAGAACAACAGCAAAAACAGCTACCAATCCTCCACCCAGAATACCCAGAATACCCAGAATAACAAGGGCACCAACAAGACCGGCGATAATTGCAGATAAAATCGTACGCATAAAAATGCCGCAAAGCGTTTTAGCTTGGCGGCGTTTTTATTTCATAGAATATTGCGCTCTATCTGTCTGGCTGCATAAGGTGGATTGTACTTGATAAAATTATTTGCTGTTCCTTCCACGGTATGTTAAAATATCCATAAAATGCTGCATTGTTAAGGAGGATATTAAAATGGGTTTTAGCTTCGACCGCATGGATATGGACGCTTTGGCCAAGGATCTGGTTTCGATACGGCGCGACCTTCACCGCCACCCCGAATCGGGATGGACCGAATACCGCACGACGGCCAAAATTATCGAGCAGCTGACCGCACTCGGTCTGAATGTGAAGTTTGGCAAGCAAATACATACGCCCGAGCACATGTACGGTATGCCCTCCGGCGACTATTTAAAGCAATGTGAGGCGCGCGCGATTGAAGAATCGGGCAGGGAAGATCTGATTGACCAGATGCGCGGCGGCTTTACCGGCTGTGTCACCGAGATTGAGGGCGCGCTGCCCGGCCCGACCGTCGGTTTTCGCGTCGATATTGACTGTAATGACGTGGCTGAGTCCACCGACGAGGAACACCGCCCCGTTAAAGAAGGCTTTGTATCCACCCACGCGAACCTGATGCACGCCTGCGGGCATGACGGGCATACCGCTATCGGTATCGGTACATTGCGTTTGCTGCTGGCCCACCGCGACCAGATTAAGGGCAAAATTGTGTTTGTGTTCCAGCCCGCTGAGGAGGGGCTGCGCGGCGCAAACTCGATTGCGCAGTCGGGCGTGCTCGACGGGGTTGATTATATGATCGGCGCGCATCTCGGCCTTAAAAAGTGGGAGGTTGGCACCGTCGCCACCGGGACCCACGGCTTTTTAGCCAGCACAAAATTTGATGTCACCTTTAACGGCAAGTCGTCGCACGCGGGGGCGAGTCCCGAAGAGGGCCACAACGCGCTGGCCGCCGCCGCTACCGCCACACTGAACCTTTTGGCTATTCCGCGCCACAGTGGGGGCAGCAGCCGAATCAATATCGGCACCCTCAACGGCGGCACCGGCCGAAATGTCATTCCCGAGACAGCGGTGATGACGGTCGAAACACGCGGCATCACCACCGATATCAATGAATATATGTTTGCCAAGGCCGACCGCGTCTGCCGCGCCGCTGCCGACATGTACGAATGTGGATTTGAAAGCCGCTTTATGGGCGCGGCAGGCAGCGCCGTCTGCGATAAGGCGCTGGTGGACCGTGTTTCCGATTCAATTCGCGAACTGCCGGGCGTCAAGGAGATTTATAAGGACGTCGACTTTGGCGGCGGTGAGGATTATACCTATATGATGAGCAAGGTGCAGTCGCAGGGCGGTCAGGCGACCGAGATGATCATCGGCACGCCGCTCAAAGCGCCGCACCACAATGGCCGATTTGATTTTGACGAAGCAGTGCTGCCGCTGGCCGTGCAGATTTTCGCCAAAATTGCGCTGGATATCTGTAAATAACGTTGCAAAAAACGAATAGGATTTAATCATAAAAAGCTGGCCGCAAGATGCTGTTAGGCATTCTGCGGCCGGCTTCGTGTCAGATATCAAAAGCAGTCTGGTGGCAATTGATTATTTTAGCCTGCGCACCGGCACCCAGATTTCGCTTTTATAATCTGCCTTGCTGGTATCGGGCGATTCGTTCCACAAAAGCTCCGGACCCTCGGTTGATTCAAAAGCCGCCGAGGGGAACCATTCGGCATATATCCGGGCCCATGCCTCTTGCAGCGCGTGCGGAAAAGGGCCGACCGCCTTAAAAACTGCCCAGGTAGATGCCTCAACGGGTAAAATGTCATAGCCGCCGTCATAGGACTGCGTGGTTGCCACACCGATATATTGGTCGAGTTCCGAGCCTTCTTCAGTGCGATCTTCAAAGTTGGCGGAAACGCTGAGCATGCCTTTGGGTTCAGTGTCACACAGGCCCTTGAGCTCGGCGATGATCTCAGGCGTTAGCCTTTGCGCCACCTCGTTCATCTGCGGGTTAACGCCCTTAAACTGCATGGTAATTCTCTTTTTAAAGCCCACAATATAAAAAGCTTCTTTGTCAACAATGCGATAATCCATTTCTATTCCTCCTTTAATGGTCAGTTGAAAGGTCATGGGAGACAACACTTTAAGCGCGGCGTGCGCCTTTTTGGCCTGCGACGGTGTGATGCCGTGCATCGCATAAAAAGCTCTGCCGAACGCCTCGGGCGATTCATACCCCAGCTGCAACGCGAGATCGATAATTTTATTCTGTGCCGATTGCAGCAGCTCCCCGGCCAGCGACAGCCTTCTGCGGCGGATATATTCGCCCAACGGCATGCCGGCGAGGAAGGAAAACATCCTTCTAAAGTGGTATTCCGAACATCCGGCTATTTGAGAAATTTGGCGCGGGTCAATTTTATCGAGCAAATGATTCTCAATATATGCCATCGCTTCGTTGAATTGCGCGAGCATATTCATTGTCTGACACCTCCTTATGAACCTATCATACCTGAAATTGTAGGCGGATGCCTGATATATTTGTTGCGGATTTTCACAGATTCAAAGCGTGAACGGATAGATCAGAACATTTGTACCCTATAGTGATCTAACCGTCGAGCAAACGGTGGACAGACATTGATCGACAAGATCAACGCATTCATAACATAACGCTATTATTTATTGCACAGTTGTGCTATACTATAAACTGTTAAAAATATTATGGATATTTTTAAGTTGCGCATCGCTTGCAAAGCGGCGCGTTTAAATTCATTAAAATGCTGTTATGCAGCTTGCCTTGCGATGTAGGCTATTTAGGCCTCCGCAAGAGAAATATAAAAAAGGAAAAAAGGACTTAATGACATTTAAAGAACTGAATCTTGTTCCGCCCATTCTCGCCGCGCTGCAAACGCAGGGCTATGAGCAGCCCACGCCGATACAGCAGCAGGCGATTACGCCCGCGCTGATGGGCAAAGACCTGCTCGGCTGCGCACAGACCGGAACAGGCAAAACGGCAGCTTTTGCGCTGCCCATTTTACAGCGGCTTAACCAAGCCGGCACAACCAAGCAAAAGCGCAAAGCGCGCGCCCTGATACTCACGCCAACACGTGAGCTTGCGCTGCAAATACACGAAAGCTTTGTCGCCTACGGTAAGGGGCTGCCGCTTAAAAGCACCGTCATTTTCGGCGGCGTTTCCCAGAATCCGCAGACCGAGCAGCTGGCGCGCGGCACCGATATTCTCGTGGCCACCCCGGGCCGTTTGCTGGATCTGATCAATCAGGGATTTGTTGATCTCTCGGGACTTGAGACCTTTGTGCTTGACGAAGCCGACCGCATGCTCGATATGGGCTTTATCAACGACGTTAAAAAGGTCGTCGCCCGCCTGCCGCGTCAGCGGCAAACCATGCTGTTCTCAGCTACTATGCCCGCCGAGATTGAGCAGCTGGCCAACAGCATGCTGACCGACCCGGTCAGCATAGCCGTCGCGCCCCCCGCCACAACGGTCGAGCTGATTGACCAGTCGGTTTATCTGACCGACAAGGCGAATAAACGCGATCTGTTGGTCTGGATTTTAAAAAACCACTCAATTTATTCGGCGCTGGTATTCACCCGCACTAAGCACGGTGCGGACCGTGTGTCCAAAGCGCTCAACGGGGCCAAGATTTCAGCCATGTCGATTCATGGCGACAAGTCGCAGGGCGCGCGCCAGCTGGCGCTGAGTAACTTTAAAAGTGGTCGGGTGCAGGTACTGGTCGCCACCGATATCGCCGCGCGCGGCATTGATATCGACCAGCTGTCGCACGTGATCAATTTTGATCTGCCCAACGAGCCCGATACCTATGTTCACCGCATCGGCAGAACGGGGCGTGCGGGCGCCGACGGCGTCGCGCTGTCCTTCTGCGACTTTGACGAGCTTGAATATCTCAAGGATATCGAAAAGCTCATCCGCAAGAAGATCCGGGTCGAGCAGGAGAACCCCTATCCGATGCAGGTGTTCGAGCCCGCTCCCAAAAAGCCCGCAGGCGGTCGGCGCGGCGGCGAGCAGCCTAAACAGGCGACGGCCCGGCCCGCAAAGCCCGCTGTACAAAAAAACATAGTCGATACGCATGCCGAAAAGCCTTCGGCATATCGCGCGGCGGCCAAGCGGTCGGGCGCTGCACGCCGCAAAAACCGCCGCCCCGCTTCAACGTTGCATCAGGGCTAACACAAAACGTTATTGAGCTGTTAAGGAGGAAGCGCGCATGTCCAATAATCAGGCAGAACAGGCTATTATTCCGGCGGAACCCGCCTTTGCCGACGCGCAGGCGGCCCTGCTCTCGTCAAAAGAGCAGCAGATG
>JAEWBS010000048.1 GCA_023391005.1 Bacillota bacterium
TGCAGATTCTGCAAGAAGCACACCGTTCACAAGGAAACCAAGTAGAAAGAAAGGCAGGAGATCAAAATGGCAGAAAAGCCTGAGAAGAAGTCTATCTTTGCTCGGTTTAGCAAGTTCTTCCGCGATCAGAAGAGCGAGATGAAAAAGATCGTCTGGCCTTCTAAAAAGCAGGTGCTCAACAACACCGGAATCGTACTGATTGCCGTCGCGCTCTTTGCGGTTTTGACCGGAACTTTTGACTGGGTTCTGGGCATTATCATTAAAGCCGCGCTTGGCGCTTAAAGTCATGGAGGAACACAATGTCTGATTTAGCCAGATGGTATGTGGTTCACACCTATTCGGGTTACGAAAACAAGGTGGCCGGCAGCATTGAGAATGCTGTGGAAAACCGCAAGCTTCAGGATCTGATCTGCGAGGTCAGAGTTCCGAGCGAGATGGTGACCGAAATTAAGGACAACAAAAAGCGCGAGGTTGAGCGCAAGGTTTTCCCGGGCTATGTCCTGATTAAAATGGTTATGAACGACGAAACGTGGTACGTTGTGCGCAATATTCGCGGCGTCACCGGTTTTGTGGGTCCGGGCTCAAAGCCTGTTCCGCTGACCGATGAAGAGGTGCAGCGTCTTGGCGTGGAGAAAAACGAAATCGAGATCAATTTCTCGGTTGGCGATAATGTTTCGATCATCGACGGCTACTTTGGCGGATTTATCGGAAGGGTCAACAGCATCGAGAAGGAAAAAGGTCTCGTGCGGGTCACCGTTTCGATGATGGGCAAGGACGTGCCGGTCGAGCTTGCGCTCGAGCAGGTGTCCGCGCTTATTTAGCGTCTATTTCAAGCAAATGCGATTGATTTCGCGAATAGGCTGTCTTTGTCGGCAGCCTGTGGGAGGGGCCGCGCGCCCCGCAAATTAACCACTAATTTTGGAGGTGCAAGTTAAAATGGCACAAAAGGTTGTAGGCTTTGTAAAGCTGCAGATTCCCGCCGGAAAGGCAACTCCGGCCCCGCCTGTCGGCCCGGCTCTCGGCCAGCACGGCGTCAATATTATGGCATTCACCAAGGAGTTCAACGAGCGCACGAAGGGTGAAATCGGTATGATTATTCCGGTTGTCATCACCGTTTACGCCGACCGTTCTTTCTCCTTTATCACCAAGACCCCGCCCGCGGCGGTTCTGATCAAGAAAGCGATCGGAGTCGAAAGCGGCTCGGGCGTGCCCAACAAGAATAAGGTTGGCAAAATCACCCGCGAGCAGATTCGCCAGATCGCAACCACCAAGATGCCCGACCTCAACGCTGCAAGTATCGAGACTGCCATGAGCATGATCGCCGGTACCGCACGTTCCATGGGCGTCGAAGTGATTGACTAAGAAGGAGGATTTGCAATGAAGCGCGGAAAAAAATACGCTGAAAGTGCCAAGCTTGTCGAGGCACTGAAGCTCTATGAAACTGAAGAAGCATTGGACCTGTGCTTAAAGACCGGAAGGGCCAAGTTCGATGAGACCGTCGAACTGCACATCCGCCTGGGCGTTGACTCCCGCCATGCCGACCAGCAGGTCCGCGGCGCGGTTGTGCTGCCCAACGGCACTGGCAAGACCGTTCGCGTGCTTGCGTTCTGCAAGGGCGACAACGTTCAGAAGGCGCTGGATGCCGGCGCCGACTACGCAGGCTCCGACGAGTACGTCGCGAAGATCCAGTCCGAGGGCTGGCTCGAGTTTGACGTCGTCATCGCCTCCCCCGACATGATGGGCGTTATCGGCCGTCTTGGTAAGGTTCTCGGCCCGCGCGGCCTGATGCCCAACCCCAAGGCCGGCACCGTTACCCCCGATGTCGCCAGAGCGGTTGTCGAAGCCAAGGCCGGTAAGATTGAGTACCGCCTTGACAAGACCAACATCATCCACTGCCCGATCGGCAAGGTGTCCTTCGGTGTTGAGAAGCTACAGGAGAACTTTGCCGCGCTCATGGGCGCTGTGGTTAAGGCCAAGCCCGCCGCGGCCAAGGGCCAGTATGTTAAGAGCTGTGTCGTGGCCACCACCATGGGCCCCGGCGTGAAGATCAACCCCTCTAAGTTCCAGGGAACCAATCTGCCTGTTGAGAAGTAAGCTGCACAGCTTACCATAACACGCAACCGCTTGGTAAAGTTAAGCGCGCCGTTACAGAAAAACTGTTGCGGCGCGCTTTTTGTTGTGCTATTCTTTGAGAAGAATGAAAAGACCAATACGAGAGGGGATTTTAACATGCCTTATATTGCGATGAAGTCTTTCCCGAAGGATCAGGCGGTCAAAGAAACGTTTGTCGAGCGGCTCAACGACCTTCTTTTAGAAGTTTGGGGCTGCCGTCAGGAGGCGATTACCATCTCGATCGAAGAGGTTGCGCCGGCGGACTGGGAAGAACAGGTCATGAAGGCCGAGGTTGAGCCTAACCGGGCGCATATGATGATGCTGTCGGGCCAGCGGTGCTATAAGGCGGAATAAGCGGGTGCGGCGCGTTGCGATATGCGTGCGTTGTATTTGTTTTAAAGAAATTTGTTGACAAAACATAGATTGTTGTGATATAGTATTTGCGTTGTCACGATCCAAAGACAGCAGGTGTGCGCATGCACATAAGGGGGTTCCCGCCTGCCGAGGAATGAGTGCAAACCATGAAGTTTAACTGATGTGTTTGTTTTAAGCTCCTTCCCAAGATTGTGGGAAGGAGCTTTTTTGCTTTCTTCTTTGGATTTGATACCGCAACCCATCACAGGAGGTGAATCAAATGCCCAGTGAAAAGATTTTAGCCCAAAAGCAGGAAGTTGTTGCTGATCTTGCGAATAAGCTTCAGGGTTCCGTCGCCGGTGTTCTTGTGGACTACAAGGGAATTACCGTTGCCGACGACACCAAGCTGCGCCGCGAGTTGCGCGAGGCGGGTGTTGACTATTTTGTCGTCAAGAACACGCTGCTTGAGCGCGCCGCCGATCAGGTTGGCTTCCACGATCTGAAGGATCATCTGTCCGGCACTTCCGCCCTTGCCGTCAGCAAGGAGGACGCTGTTGTCGCCGCCAAGATCCTGACCAAGTATGCCGATGCTTCCAAGGGTAAGTTCACGGTTAAGGCCGGCTTTGTCGACGGCGGCGTCATCGACGCTGCAAAGGTGTCGGAGCTTGGCAACCTGCCCAGCAGAGAAGGTCTGCTTTCAATGCTGCTTTCTGCCCTTACCGGCAATCTCCGCGGTCTTGCGTGCGCGCTTAACAGCATCGCCGAAAAGAACGCTGAGGGCGCTCCCGCCGAGGCTGCTGCCGAGGCTCCCGCTGCCGAATAATCTGGCGGCAAACATTTAAGATGATGTAATTAATAGGAGGTAAATGATCATGGCTTCTGAGAAGATCACTAAATTTGTTGAAGAAATCAAGACCCTGACCGTTCTCGAGCTCAATGAGCTTGTTAAGGCTATCGAAGAGGAGTTTGGCGTTTCCGCCGCTGCTCCCGTTATGATGGCTGGCGCTGCCCCCGCAGCTGCCGCTGTTGAGGAGAAGACCGAGTTTGACGTTATCCTTGTTGAGGCTGGCGCTTCCAAGATGGGCGTCATCAAGCTTGTTAAGGACGCTTGCGGCCTTGGCCTGAAAGAGGCGAAGGATCTCGTCGACAGCGCGCCCAAGCCCCTCAAGACCGGCATCTCGAAGGCTGACGCCGACGCGCTTGCCGCTCAGTTCACCGAGGCCGGTGCCAAGGTTGAAGTTAAGTAAGTCTATTACTTTTCTAGAAAACGCCTCCCGTTGCGGGGGGCGTTTTTCGATATCCTGACTTAATATATAAGGCGATGCCGGTTTCATTGAAAAAGGGGCTGTTTTGACCTTGTATGACTATGCCATTAAAAAACGGCGATTTTGATGGCGCGTGTTCTGCGCCTTGTGTTGGTGTCAAAGATGGTGACGGCAGCCCGGTTTGGGTATCGCTCCAACGGAAAACAGAAGGGGAACCGCCCATATATACCGCTTTTTAATGGAATATTCATATTAAAGTAAAGAAAAAATGCGCCCAGTGTTTAATCGTCGCTGTTTTGTATGAAAATTATAGAAAAAGCGATTTAAAGGCTTTGCAGTCCCTTTAAAATGTACTATAATATTCTGTGATGCTTTTATTTGATAAAGGTATAAAATTAAAACGGCCCGCCTACGGCGATGGCCAACTACACCATTTGCTTACGCTCATGGTGTAAAACGAGAAAGGGAGGGCAACGCACTTTTATGATTAACCGCATAAAAATCAGGGTTCTTGAAGCTGCCTATACCATTGCGTCTCCCGAAAGCGAAGACTATGTCCAAGCGCTGGCGGCGGAGCTGGATGCACAGGCGCGCGCTCTGATGGATGTTGACGCAAAGCTTTCGCCCAACGCCGCGCTGATTCTTTGCGCGATGGGATATGCCGATTCTTTTCACAAGAGCGAGCGGTCGGCCGACCATATGCGTTCGCAGCTGACCGGCTATCTGGAGGATGCCAGCAAGGCGCGCGCCGAGCTGGACGAGGCCAGACGCGAGATTGAGCGGCTGCGCCGACAGCTTTCTGCTGCCGGAAAGTAGATTTTTCCGCATGGGGCGCAGCAATCAGGAGGATTTTATGACACTGCAAATAAAGCGGGTGCGCGCCGAGGCGGCGCTGCCCGAGCGGGCCACCCGGGGCTCGGCGGGGCTGGATCTCAGAGCCTGCACCGATGAGGAGACCTGCATTATGCCCGGCGAGACCGCCGTTCTGCCGACGGGACTGGCCGTCGCTCTGCCCGAGGGCAGTGTAGGGCTGGTTTTCGGTCGCAGCGGGTTGGGTATTCGCCACGGTATTGTGCCGGCCAATGCGGTCGGGGTGATCGATGCCGACTACCGCGGCGAGATCATGGTCGGCCTGACCAACCATTCGGCCGAACCGTACATCATCGTTCCCGGCGACCGCATTGCGCAGCTCGTTATTCTGCCGGTGCTCACGCCTACGGTCGAAGAGGTCGATCAACTATCAGAAACCGTGCGCGGCGCGGGCGGGTTTGGCTCTACCGGGAAGGAATGACAACGAAGTGAAGCTTAAACGCAATCTGGTCTTTTTGTTTTTTCTGCTGGCAGGTATTATTGTCGGGGCGCTGCTGGCGTCCTTGGGGCAGCAGACGGCCTTTTTAAGCTGGCTGGCCTATGGCAAGACGGTGGGCATATCGGTGGCTGATCCGCTGATTTTAGACCTGTCGCTGTTGCGCATGGCGTTTGGGCTTGAAATCGGTGTCAACATTGCGCAGATTATTACGATTACCCTTTCACTGCTTATTTATAAAAGCGTCGCGCAAAAGCTGTGACGCAAAGGAGCTTTTAAACTTATGGCGCTTATTCTGGCTTCCGCCTCTCCGCGACGCTTTGAGCTTTTAAAGCTGATCACTGAGGATTTTTCGGTCGTGACCTCTCAGGCAGAGGAGACGTTGCCGACCGGCCTGCCGCCGCCGCAGGCGGTCATGTTGCTGGCGCGGCGCAAGGCCGAGGCGGTGGCGCTGCAGCGCCCCGACGATGTGATCATCGGGGCCGACACGATTGTCGTACTCGGTGATGAGATCTTTGGTAAGCCGCGCGATCAGAGTCATGCCGCGGACATGCTCGCGGCGCTTTCAGGCAGAACGCATGCGGTGCATACCGGTGTCTGTATTTGGCACGCCGGCAGGGCCGATTGTTTTTCTCAGGCGACCGGCGTTACCTTTGCCGAGATGGACAAGCAGGAGATTGCCGACTATGTGGCCAGCAAAGAGCCGGACGACAAGGCGGGGGCCTATGGCATTCAGGGGCTGGGCGCGCGGTTTATTGCGCGTATCGAGGGGGACTATTACACCGTGATGGGTCTCCCGGTGCAGGCGTTATACCAAGCGTTGCGGCAAAGAGGCTTTATCTCGCCGCTATAACGATGAAATTTTCAGGACCGTATTAAACGTCTTTTGATTTTAGTCTAGGAGGAAAAAACATGTTTTCGTTTTCCAAGGATATCGGCATTGACCTTGGCACCGCCAACACCCTCGTGTTCATGAAGGGCAAGGGGATTATTCTGCGCGAGCCCTCGGTTGTGGCGGTGGATACCCGCAAGGATGAGGTCCTGTATGTCGGACAGGAGGCAAAAGAGGTCATCGGCAGAACGCCCGGCTCGATTGTTGCAATGCGCCCGTTAAAGGACGGCGTTATTGCTGATTTTGATATTACCGCGAACATGCTTCAGCGCTTTATCAAGAAGGTGTGCGGTAATTCCTTTTTGGCGCGCCCCAATATTGTCATCTGCATCCCCTCCGGCGTGACCGAGGTGGAGCGCCGCGCCGTGCGTGAGGCGGCTGTGGCGGCGGGCGGCAGACGCGTTTCGATCATTGAAGAGCCGATGGCGGCGGCGATTGGCGCCGGGCTGCCCGTGGCCGAGGCGACCGGCAGCATGGTGGTGGATATCGGCGGCGGCACGAGCGAGGTGGCCGTCATCTCGCTGGGCGGCATTGTAACGGCGCGCTCGGTGCGCGTGGGCGGCGATTCGTTCGATTTTGCGATTATTCAATACATCAAGCGTAAGCATAATCTGCTTATCGGTGAGCGCACCGCCGAGCAGATTAAGATTGATATCGGCTCGGCCTATCCCTATGAGGAAGAGCTTGATATGGATATCAAGGGCCGCAATCTGGTTGATGGCCTGCCTAAAAACATTACGATTACGCCCAAGGAAATTCGCGAGGCGCTTGCCGACTCTATTTCGTCGGTGCTCGACGCGATTAAGACGACCCTTGAGCGCACGCCGCCCGAGCTGGCGGCGGACATTATCGACCACGGCATTATGCTGACAGGCGGCGGCGCAATGCTGCGCGGGCTGGATACACTGATTTCTAAGGAGACCGGCATCAACGTGCTGATCGCCGAGAATCCACTGGATTGTGTAGCCGTCGGCACCGGACGCGTGCTCGAGGATATCGATCGCCTACGGGATGTGCTTTCTAACGGCGAGGACAAGCGCTGATAACAGCATCGCGCCCGCGCTTGGAACACGATGACGCACGGCAGGTGCAAGGGGCGCAACTGGCGGCCTTGCATCTGCCTGTTTTTTCGGCGTGCTTTGGCTTTTTGGACGGTCTTGTTGCGTCTGCGGGGCGTTGCTGCCCAAGCGCAGCCTTGCGCCCGCCCGTCTGCCGACGGTATGGCGGCATTATTTTTGGCATATCTTTTTGGGGCAAAGTATAAGCATCAACATCAGGAGGTGACTGCATGGAGGACTTTTTCAAGAGTCGGCACTTTAAGATATTGGCGCTGCTTTTAGCGTTGGTATTCGCTTTCACGCTGCGCGCCGCCCATACCGGAACGGCGATTCCGATGATCTCCCAGGTCACCGCGTGGCTGTTGACGCCGTTGCAGCGCGCGAGCGCCCAAATGACCTACAGCATTGAGGACGCCTTGACCGAATATTTTTCAGGGCCGCGGCTTGCGGATGAGAACGGTCGCCTGCGCACCGAAAATGCCGATCTGCGCAGTCAGCTCGTTGAATATGAACGGCTCAAGGCTGAAAATGACCAGTTGAAAAACTATCTCGAGATTAAGGAGAAGAACCCCGACTTTGATTTTGAGCCCGCGATGGTTATTGGACGTGACGCGGCGGATCGTTTTTACTCCTTTACGATCGATAAGGGCAGCAGCGACGGCGTCTCCGAGAACGACCCGGTCATCACGCAGGAGGGACTGGTCGGCGTCGTGCAGGAGGTGGGCATCACCCACTCAAAGGTGCTGACCATTCTTGATGTGATGGTCGAGGTCGGCGCCATTAACACCGGCACACGGGAGATTGGCGTGACGACCGGCGAGCTGGCGCTGGCGGAGCAGGGCATGCTGCGGCTGTCTTATCTGCCGCGCGAATCGAACGCAAAGGTCGGCGATCTGATTGCGACGACCGGCGTCGGTGGGCTATTCCCGAGAGAGCTGGTCATCGGCACCATTAAAGAAATTTTTCCCGACGGTCAGGGGTTGTCGCTTTACGCGGTCATTTCGCCGCCTGCCGATCTGCGTGCGGTGCGCGATGTTTTGGTGATAAAGCACTTTGAAGGGCAGGCCACTGCCGGGCAATAGGAGAACAAGCATTGGAACAAAAGACACTCAGGCTTTTCATTTTTAAACATGTCATCTATACCGTTTTGGTTCTGGTTTGCTATATTTTGCAGGAGACCCCCCGCCTGCTGGCCATTGGGAATGTACGCCCGATTCTGGTCATTTCGGTCATCGCGGCAATCGCGATGATTGAGGGCGAATTTGCGGGGGGCCTTTTTGGCCTGCTCGGCGGCGTTTTGTGCGACACCGCCGCTTTTCATATCTTTGGCGTGGCCCCGATCTTTTTTCTGATACTCGGCTGCGCCTGCGGGCTGTTGGTGATCTACCTGATTCAGCCCAATGTCAAAACGGCCTTTCTGCTTTGCGGCGGGTTTGCGCTGGTTTACGGTGTGATCGCACATTATCTGATCTATGGGCTGTGGGGCTATGCGGGAGCCAACCGCCTACTGTTATTTAAGACGTTGCCCAGCGCGGTCTATACGGCGCTGTTCGGCATGGCGGCCTTTTGGCTGGTCAGATGGATTCATGGCCGATTTGAAGAAAAGGCTCTAAATTGATTTTGCGCTGTTTTAGCAAAGGGGGTGCACGGATGTGAAGATTTCGCACGAAAAGCTTCGGTTGATAACGCTTGGCGTTCTGGTTTGGCTGATCTTTAGCCTATTTTTGTTTAGGCTGGCACAGGTGCAGATCGTCTCGGGGGCCGATTATTTGGCCAAGCAACAGCAGGGCAGCAGCAGGGCGCAGGTTATCAAGGCGGCGCGCGGCGAGATTGTCGACCGGCAAGGCCGCCCCTTTTCTTATAACGAGGCCTGCTATAACCTTGTGTTCGACCGTGCGCTGGCGCCCGAGGGCAGCGAGAATGAAACAATTTTGAAGCTGCTCAACGTCATGCGCAAGGCCGACCAGACGTGGATTGACAATCTGCCGCTGACCGTTACCGAAGGGGGCGCGGCCTTTACCGAGGATAGCGATGCCGTCGCGCGGCTGCGCAAGCATCTTGGTACCAACAGCTATACCGAGGCGGAGGACGTGTTTTATTGGCTGCGGCAACGCTACCGTTTAACCGATCAGCCCGCGGATCCCAATGCGTCGTGGTTTACCGCGCTCTCACCCGACAAGCTGGAATGGCTCGAGAAGCTGTCGGACAGGGATGCGCGCGACATTGCGGGCGTGCGTTATGAGATGGAGCGCAAGGGGTATTCGCTTTCGGTGCGGTATACCTTTGCCGAGAATATTTCACTCGAGACGGCTGTGCTGATACGGCAGATGAATAACACGCTGCCGGGTGTTGAGGTGGTTGAAACCGCCCGGCGCGGCTATATCGACGGCGATCTGGCCCCGCATATCATCGGGCGCATCGGCGCCATTTTTGCCGACGAGCTCGAGAGCTACCTCTCTCAGAACAAGGGCTATACCCGCGAAGATCTCGTGGGTAAGGAAGGCATTGAACGCGCGTTTGAGTCGGCATTACGCGGTGTGGACGGCGTGCGCCGAATCGACCTCGACGCGAACTATCACGTTGTGGATATTACCGAGGAGCAGGCGGCGGTACCGGGCAATACGCTGGTGCTTACGCTCGATAAGGATATTCAGCGCACCGCCCGCGACGCGCTGATCAAGGAGATTAAATTCCTCAATGAGAACGCGCCCGAGGGTCAGGGTCGGGAGGCTAACGCGGGCGCGGTGGTTGCGATAGACGTCAAGAACTCCGAGGTGCTGGCGGCGGTCACCTATCCGTCCTATAACCTCGAGACCTATTCTGAAGATTATGCCAAAAATGCTTCGGATCAGCTTTATCCGTTTTTGAACCGTGCCTTTTCGGGCGTTTATGCGCCGGGCTCCTGTTTTAAGCCGGTCGTCGGCACGGCGGGACTCATTGAGAATATTGTTACGCCGGGCACAACCGTCAACTGCCAGCGGGTCTACACCTTTTTGCCGACCTATCAGCCGACCTGTTTGGGCTATCACGGGCCGCTCACTGTCTCGGACGCGTTGCGCGTCTCCTGCAATATTTTCTTTTATGACACCGGCAGGCAGCTGGGAATCGCCCGCATCAACCAATATGCGCAGGCGCTGGGGCTGGGCGTTCCGACCGGCATTGAGTTGACCGAGTCGAAGGGCACCCAGTGCGACCCCAACACCATCTACCCCGGCGACGTATTGCAGGCGGCGATCGGCCAGCTTGACAACGGGTATACGCCGGTGCAGCTCGCCAACTACTGCGCCACCCTTGCGCGGCGCGGCGTGCGTATGAAGCTGTCGCTGGTCAAGTCAATTTCGTCCTATTACGACTGGCGGGAGACGATCTCGACCCACACGCCCGAGGTTGCGAACACCATGAACGTCGACCCGTCGGTTTTTGACCCCGTTATCGACGGCATGATTCAAGCCTCGCACGATGTGCGCGGCACCGCTTACCGCTATTTGGGCGACTACCCTGTGACGGTTGCCTCAAAGACCGGCACGCCCCAGACCAACGAATTCCCCAACTCGACCTTCATCTGCTTTGCGCCTGCCGACGACCCGCAGATTGCGGTTGCGGTGGTTATCGAAAAAGGCTGGCATGGCTATACCGGCGCGCCGGTTGCGCGCGCGGTGCTCGACTCCTTCTTCTTCCCCAATCAGGCGGAGAATACCGATGAGACGCCGGTGCAAACATCTGAAAGTGCTCCCGAAAGCAGCGTGCCGGCCGCAGCGCAGAATAACGCGGCGGCATTGGCGCCTTGAGTACAAATTTGAAACAAAATTCTCAGAAATTTTGCTTTTTTGCCTGAATAACGTCTGGTCAGCTGCTTATTTTTATGATAAGATTGGACAATAGGGGGATTGGCATGGCAAATATTCTGGTTGTGACATCGGGCAAGGGCGGAACCGGCAAGACGACGGTTTCTTATTTGCTGGCGCAGGCGCTCTGCCGCCGCCAAAAAAATGTGTTGCTTCTGGAGCTTGACAGCGGCCTGCGTGGGCTGGACTTGATTATGGGCGTGTCGGACAAAATCGTCTACGATCTATCCGATGTGCTGTCGGGGCGCTGTAAGCCGGTGAAAGCCATCACGATTTGCAATGTGCCGCAGGGCAACCTGCATTTGATCCCGGCGCCGGTGGACAGGCATTTTTTGCCCGACCGGGCCAGCCTGACGGCCCTGCTCAAGGGGTTGGCGGGCTGTTATGATTATTTAATTTTGGATGCTTCGGCAGGTCTGGGGCGTGGCTTTGACGTGGCCTGCTCGGTGTGCAACAGCGCGCTGATCGTCTGTACCGCCGACCCGGTTTCGGTACGGGACGCCGCAAAGGCGGCACAAATATTGCAGGAAAAAAAGCCCAGACTCGTAATTAATAAGTTTTTCCGGCACATACTATCTAAGGATATGCCCGATCTGGACGCGGTGATAGACCGGGTTGGGGCACAACTGATCGCCGTCATTCCCGAGGACCCGTCGGTGGAACAACTGCTGGCCAAGGGCGAGCCGCTGCCGCAAAGTAGTGGGGCGTGGCGCGAGACCGATGATCTGGCCCGAAGGCTGTTGGGCGAAAGAGTGAGGCTCAATGCTGAACGCTTGAAGTAAAGCGACTACATAAAGATGGAGGATGGGTATGAATATCGCATTAATAGCACATGATTCAAAAAAAGAGCTGATGGTACAGTTTTGCATTGCGTACAGCGGCATCCTCAGTCAGCACAATATCTGCGCGACCGGCACCACCGGTAAGCTGGTGGCCGAGGCAACCGGCCTGCGCATTTTCAGGTTTTTGTCGGGTGAGCAGGGGGGCGATCAGCAGATTGCCGCGCGCATTGCCTGCAACGAGATAGACCTGCTGCTGTTTTTAAGAGATCCGCTGACCATGAAGCCGGGCGAGCCGGACGAAGCAAATCTGATTCGGCTGTGCGACGTGCATTCCATCCCGATGGCCACGAATATCGCCACCGCCGAGGCGTTGATTCACGCGCTCGAGAAGGGCGATCTCGATTGGAGAGATATTGTCAACCCCAAGCGGTGATTTAATATGTTTTGATGCGTTAAAATATCTGTCTTTTGTCATGTGCGATTAAGGATATTCGCTTTAATTTGCGCATCGCCGACAGGCGGCGCATTAAATTTCAAATAAGCTAAAAACGGTGAAGCGGAAGCAGTAACCTGTTGATAACGGCTAAAGAGAAGGGGCCGCCCGGTGATACGCCGGGTTTGCGGCTGAGAGCCCCGCCGGTTACACAGGGGAAGGACATCCGCCGAGTTGAGAGCGACAAACGCTTTTCCGCCTGCTCTGCGTTATAAGAGCGCCTGTTGAGACGACCTGAGCGGCTGCGGCCGCATGGTTTAAACGAGGGTGGCACCGCGTGGAGATTCTCCCCGCCCCTTTTGCTGATTGGGGCGGGGGTATTTTATATTTACAGCCGTTGAGGCTTTAAACTGCATGTATAATATTCTGACAATAGGACTGTAAGGAGAATGATGTTATGAAACCGCTCACTTTTGCCCCAAAGGGGACACAGGACGCACTGCCCGGCGATACCACCCGCTGGCATTATGTCGAGCGCACAGCGCTGGATATTGCCGAGCGTTACGGCTTTTTTGAGATGCGTACCCCCACATTTGAACACACCGAGTTGTTCAGCCGCGCCGTGGGCGATACGACCGATGTGGTGCAAAAAGAAATGTACACCTTCAACGACAAAAAGGATCGTTCGATCACGCTGCGCCCCGAGGGAACCGCGGGTGTCGTAAGAGCCGCGATTGAGCATAGCCTGTTGGGCGGCCAGCTGCCGGTCAAGGTCAGCTATGTGATCAGCTGCTTCCGCTATGAGAAGCCGCAGGCCGGTCGTCTGCGCGAGTTCCACCAGTTTGGCATCGAGTCGATGGGTTCCCCTTCCCCCGCTGCCGACGCTGAGGTCATCGCATTGGGCAATCAGGTGCTCGAAACGCTGGGCGTCGATAAAATCAAGCTGTTTATCAACTCCATCGGCTGCAAACAGTGCCGGCCTGCTTATCAGCAGAAGCTCAAGGCCTATTTCTCAAACTATACCGACGAGTTTTGCGAAACCTGCCTGAACCGGCTTGAAACCAACCCGCTGCGCATCATCGACTGCAAGAGCCCGATCTGCAAGGAGATTGCGTCTAAAGCGCCTAAGATGATCGACCATCTTTGCCCCGAGTGCGAAACGCATTTTGCCGAGCTGCGCGAGCGGCTTGAGGCGATGGGCATCGGCTATGAGATTGACCCCGACATTGTGCGCGGGCTCGACTATTACTGCCGCACCGTCTTTGAGTTTGTCACCGAGGCAATCGGCGCACAGGGCACCGTCTGCGGCGGCGGACGGTATGACGGTCTAATTGAGGAGCTTGGCGGCCCCGCGCTGCCCGGTATCGGCTTTGGCATGGGACTTGAGCGTCTCCAGCTTGTTATGGCGGCGTCCAATGCGGAGGTTCCCGCCCAGCTGCCCTGCGAGCTGTTTATCGCGCCGATGGGCAAGGCGGCGTCGGTTGCCGCCGGAGCGCTGGTGCAAAAGCTGCGTGCCGAGGGCATTTCAGCCGACTGTGAGACGATGAGCCGCAGCTTAAAGGCGCAGCTGCGCTTTGCCGACAAGCTGGGCGCGACCTACACGATGGTGCTTGGCGAGAATGAGCTGGCACAGGGCAAGGCGACGGTTAAAGAGATGGCGACCGGCGCTACGAGCGAGATTGCGCTGGGCGACGGGTTTGCCGCTGAATTTATTAAGCTTTCAATGCAGCGGTGCATGGGCAACGTGGCCGACGCGGCTTCAAAATTATAATCTCGGCGCGGAGTCGACCGATAAAAGGAGTAATAGTAAATGGCAGACTTTATGAACGGTCTGAAGCGCACCGCCTACTGCGGTGAGGTTTCAGCCGATATGATCGGCAAAGAGCTGGTACTGGCGGGCTGGGCGGCCAAGCAGCGCGATTTGGGCAACTTGATTTTTATCGATCTGCGCGACCGCACCGGCATTGCGCAGCTGGCGTTTGATGATTCGACCGACCGTGCGGTTTTCGAGAAAGCTTCTGCGGTGCGTTCGGAATATGTGCTGATGGCAAAAGGCATTTTGCGCCGTCGCGAGTCGATCAATAAAGATATTCCGACCGGCGAGGTGGAATTGTATGTCTCCGAGCTGCGGGTGTTGGCGGTCAGTGAGACGCCGCCGTTTGACATCAAAGACGGCATCAAGACCAACGAGGAGCTGCGCCTGCGCTACCGCTATCTCGACCTGCGCCGCAACGAGCTGCAATCGGCGATTCTAATGCGCCATCGCATCGTCAAGCTGGTGCGCGACTATTTTGACAAAAACCGTTTCGTTGAGATTGAGACGCCGATTCTTATGAAGCCCACCCCCGAGGGCGCGCGCGACTACCTTGTCCCCTCGCGCGTCCATCCGGGCAAGTTCTACGCGCTGCCGCAGTCACCGCAGCTCTACAAACAGCTCTCCATGCTGGCGGGTTTTGACCGCTATATGCAGATTGCGCGGTGCTTCCGCGACGAGGACCTGCGCGCCGACCGCCAGCCCGAGTTCACCCAAATCGATATCGAGATGTCCTTTGTGGATGAATCTGACGTACAGACCGTCAACGAGGGACTGATGAAGGATATCTTCAAGGATATTATGGGCATGGAGCTTGAGCTGCCGCTGCGCCGTATCACCTATAAAGAGGCGATGGAACGCTTTGGCTCGGACAAGCCCGACACCCGCTTTGGGCTGGAGCTTCAAGACCTGTCGGATATTTTGAAAAACACCGAGTTTGCTGTGTTCAAAGGCGCTTTGGAAGCGGGCGGCAGCGTGCGCGCCATCAATGTCAGGGGCGCTGCGGCCACCCTCTCTCGCAAGGAAATTGACAAGCTGGCCGACGTTGCCAAGCTTTATAAGGCCAAGGGCCTCGCGTTCACCCGCCTGACCGAGGAGGCGCAATCCTCATCGTTTGAGAAATTCCTCACCGAGGAAGAGATCAAGGCGATTCACGACCGCATGGCGGTTAAGACCGGCGACGTGCTGCTCGTTGTGGCCGACCCGCGCGACAGCGTTGTGTTCGCAGCACTCGGCGCGCTACGCCTGAATCTGGCCAAGCGGCTGGGACTGATCCCCGAGAACACTTACGATTTACTGTGGGTGACCGACTTCCCGCTGTTTGAGTATGACCCCGACGAGGGGCGCTACTACGCGATGCACCATCCCTTCACTTGCCCGAACCTTGAGGATATGGGCAAGATGGAATCGGATTTAGGTGCTGTGCGCGCCAGAGCCTACGACCTGGTGCTAAACGGCACCGAGCTGGGCGGCGGCTCGATCCGTATTTCCGACCCGGCCATTCAGCGCCGGATGTTTGCGGCGTTGGGCATGAGCGACGAAGAGGCCAACGACAAGTTCGGCTTCTTGCTTGAAGCGTTTAAATACGGTGTGCCGCCCCACGGCGGTATGGCCTACGGCCTTGACCGGCTTGTGATGCTGCTTTTGAACAAGGAGAGCATCCGCGATGTGATCCCCTTCCCCAAGGTTCAGAATGCCAGCGAGCTCATGACCGCTTGCCCCACGCAGGTAGACGGCAAGTCGCTCGACGAGCTTTCGATCGCCGTCGTGCGAGAAGAAGCATAAGCGAATTTAATGGTTGTGGCCGGTGACTGCCACACTGTAGGGAATTATTAAAATGCAGCGGGAACGATTGGCCGTTCCCGCTGCGTTTATTTATTAATCTATAATTTGCCGATATGATGCGATGGCTTGCCATGCTTGCAGCCGTGTGCTAATATATGGATATGAAAACAAGAGGTGATAGGGATGACCGAAGCTTTGGTCGGTGGAATAATCCATACTGCTATCTGGATATTTTTTATCTTAGCCTACGCAGGCGTGCTTATCCGTTTGAGCTTAAACTATTTTGGCAAGAAGATCAGCCGGCGGGCCGTGGTCATAGATAAGTACATGACGCAATATAAACTGGTCGACACGAGGGCCCCCTCGCACACAAAAACACAATATATCCTCACCTTTGCGTGCGGGAAAAGGACGCTGAAGTTTAAGGTGAGTCTCTGGGTATACGATACGGTCGAAAAGAATGCCAAAGGTATTTTAACGTACCGAGGAACACGTTTTATAGGCTTTGAAGATGCATAAAGTCAGCCCCGCAAAATCAAAAAGCGTGCGCAGATATTCTGCGCACGCTTTTTAATTAGAATAAGACAATAGCGGGCGTTTAGCCAATGGTGACCATAGCGTCGCCGGAATTAACCGACGAACCCTCTTTGACTGCGACCGCAGTCACGGTGCCGTCGCAGGGGGCGAAAATCTCGTTTTCCATCTTCATGGCTTCAAGCACGAGCAGTACCTGACCGTTCGTGACCTTGTCGCCCTGCTTAACGAGCATCTTTAAAACGGTACCGGGCATCGGAGCGTTGATCGCCTTGCCGGCAGCCGGTGCGGCAGGCACAGGCGCGGGTGCCGGCGCGGGTGCAACGGGAGCGGCTGCGCGAACGGGTGCGGGAGCCGGAGCTGCGGCGGGGGCGGCAGTGCCGGCTGCCGAAACCGACAGCACCTCGGCGGAGCCTTGGGCAACCGCTACCTCATAATCTTTGCCGTTGAGGGTTACAACATATTTCATGGACGTTCAACCTCCCTTTTACAGTGCGGTAATCGACTTAAAGCGCAGCGCAGCGGGGTTTTGTCCCAGCTCGTTGCAGAGAATCGCGATAATCATGGCCGCGGTCGGCTCGTCAACGCCCGAGAGAAGAACCTCGCCGCTGGAAGTAGCCGGAGCAATTGTCGCGGCAGCCGGCGCCGAAGCGGCAGGCGCAACGACCGAGGGGACGGCAGCGGCGGGTGCAGGCGCTGCTGCAAAGGAAGGATCGCCATACAGCGCGACAGCCCTGTTATAGGCTTCCATGTCGCGTTCATATTTCTCCATCGCAATTTTGTAGTCCTTTTCGCGCTTATAGCTCATGAAAAGGATCATTACAACGATAGCGCCAACAAGAATCAGCATACCAAAGATAGCAGAGCTATTCATAATATCGCGCCCCCCTGACTAATCGATTCTCCGCACACTGTACTTGACAGCGGCGGGTTTCTTGTCAGCGGCGATAGCGGCAGTTACGGCGGCGGCAACAGCGGCAGCCTCGGTGGGGTTGTCACGCTTCTCAAAGAATTTCTCGGCCAGCTGCGGGAACACCAGATAAGAGAGCACATCCTCATCGGATTTGGCCTTGGCGCCAAGCTCCTTCTTGGTCGACTCAAACGCGGGGGCCAGACCGTCGGCAAAACGGGTGGTGATGGGCTTAACGTCGCCAAGCACCTTCTTGATGACCTCGGGGTTGACTTCGCCCGGGGCACGGCCATATTCGCCGCGCAGGTAGGAGCGCACCTCGGAGGAGACCATCTTGTATCGCTCGCCTGCCAGCACGTTCATAACGGCCTGAACGCCGGTGATCTGGCTGGTCGGGGTGACGAGCGGCGGGTGGCCAAGGTCGGCCTTGACGCGCGGAATTTCGGCGAGGGCCTCGTCGAATTTATCAAGCGCATTCTGCTGCTTGAGCTGAGCGAGCAGGTTCGACAGCATGCCGCCGGGAACCTGGTAGATGAGCGCGTCGGTCTTGGTGCCCATGACGTATGGATCGAGCAGGCCCGAATCAAGCCCCGCCTTCTGCACCGGCACAAAGTGGTCGCAGACCTTCTTAGCCATCATGTCGTCAAGGTCGACCTGATAGCCGAGCTGGCGCAGGCAGTATGCCATGCTCTCGGTGGAGTATTGGCTGGTGCCGCCCGACATGCTCGAAATAGCGGTGTCGACAACATCCGCACCGGCCTCGACAGCCTTAATGAGCGTGATCGGCGCAATGCCGGTCGTACAGTGGGTGTGGATGACGACGGGAAGGTTCACGTTTTCTTTAAGCGTTTTAACGAGGTCATACGCTTCCTGCGGACCCATGATGCCGGACATATCCTTAATGCAGATGGTGTCGGCGCCCATGTCGCGCAGCTGGTTGCCCAGCTCGGCATATTTCTCAAGCGTATGCACCGGGCTGATGGTAAAGCAGATAACGCCCGAAGCAATAGCGCCGTATTTCTTAACCGACTTAATGGCGAACTCGAGGTTGCGGGGGTCGTTGAGCGCGTCAAAGACGCGGATAATGTCGATACCGTTTTTGACCGAGCGCTCGACAAATTTTTCAACAACGTCGTCGGGATAAGGCTTATAGCCTAGGAGATTCTGTCCGCGCAGCAGCATCTGCAACTTGGTGTCGGGCACAGCCTTGCGGATTTTGCGCAGTCTCTCCCACGGGTCTTCGTTGAGGTAACGCAGACAGGTGTCGAAGGTGGCTCCGCCCCAGCATTCCAGCGAGTAGTAGCCCACCTTGTTCATGGTGGAGAGAATTTCTTCAAAGTCAGAGAACGGCATTCTCGTTGCAATCAACGATTGCTGCGCGTCTCTGAGAACGGTTTCGGTGATTCCAATTTTTCTCATTCTTTCTTTTACCTCCTGCTGTCATTGAATTTTAGTGTAGACCCCGTTAATATTTCCAAATCATTGTATCATAACGCATATCATGATTCAAGTAAATGAAAATGATTTTCGTTGTAATAGTCGCTTGTAATAAAGGGTGCGGCTCAGATCTTACCATCTTTGGGCAGATAGTCTTTAACGCGGTGTAAAGACTTAATTTCGACCATGACATCAAGCAAAACACCCTCATTTAAATACTGCTCTGAGAAGACGGTTCCTCGTGCGCGCAGTTCCCCTAAAAGGCTGCCCTCGCTGTAGGGCAGCAGCAGCGTCATGCGCGTGTGCGAAGGGGTTAGCAGCTGCGCGACACGATCGAGCAGCACATCGAGCCCAAAGCCGGTTCTGGCCGAGACTAGGCAGGTATTGTCATTGAGCGACAGCGGTGTTTGCGCAATTAAATCGCATTTATTAAGCACATTTAAGACGGGAATTTTATCTGCGCCAATTTCAGAAAGCAGCGTTTGTGTGACGGCGATCTGATCCGCCGCGTCGGGGGCTGAGATGTCGCAGATATTTAAAATAAGATCGGCGAAGGCCGCTTCTTCGAGCGTGGAGCGAAACGCGTCGACAAGCATGTGCGGTAAGCGGCGCACGAGACCCACAGTGTCGATGAGCATGACCTGCCGCCCGTCGGGCAGCGTCAGCGCGCGCGAGGTGGGGTCGAGCGTGGCAAACAGCATATTTTCGGCTAGAACACCCGCGTTGGTCAGCGCGTTTAGCAACGTGGACTTGCCGACGTTGGTGTAGCCGACGATGGCGACCGACGTCACCTCATCCTTGCGGCGGCGCTCGCGCAGCAGGCCCCGGCGGCGGTCGACCTCCTCGAGCGCTTTTTCAAGCGTGGCGATGCGGCGGCGGATGTGGCGGCGGTCGCTCTCAAGCTTCGTTTCGCCCGGGCCGCGCGTGCCGATGCCGCCGCCGAGCCGCGAGAGGCCCTTGCCCTGCCCCATCAGGCGCGGCAGACGGTATTTTTGCTGCGCCAGCTCGACCTGAAGGCGACCCTCGGCCGAGTGGGCGCGCTGGGCGAAAATATCAAGAATCAGCATGGTGCGGTCGATGACACGGCAGTCAAGCGCGTCGGAAATGTTTGACAGCTGGCTGCCGGACAGCTCACAGTCGAAGATGACCAGCTCGATCTGCTGGTTTTGGACATAAAGCGCCGCCTCGGCCAGCCTGCCCGAGCCGATGCATGTGGCGGCGTCGGGCGCTTCGCGTTTTTGGATCAGCGTACCAATCGTATCGGCCCCCGCCGTATCGGCCAGCTCCTCAAGCTCGCCCAGCGAGGTTTCAACGTCATATTCTCCGGTATCGAGCGCGATGAGCAATGCGCGCTGGCGCGGTGATTCGTTTGTTTTGTCGGTCATAGGATTCTCCATTCAAATGCGGCTGCGTATGCAGCCTTTTCCGTTGATGTGAAAAACAGGGAGAGGCTTTCGTCTGCGGTTTCCAGCCTGGCGAGGTATCTTTTGCCAAGGGGCCCAAAGCCCCGGAATAGGGGTAACCTTCCATTGATTTGGCTTATGCTATATTATACACTTTTTAAAGACAAAATCACAAGAGGCGTAGGTGTGTTCACGCCTCTCATCAAAAAAGGAGTGTTCCTATGAATATCAAGGTACTGGGATGCCAACCGCTGCGCCGTGAGCTCTATGCACTTGCCGCGCTCTCGCCACATGAGGTGGCACTTGATTTGCTCTCTCCGGATAGTCCGCTGGAACTGATTCAACAGAAAATTAATGCTGAGATTAAGGCCGATTACATTGTGCTGGCGATGGGAGAATGCACGGCACAAAATCTCTGCTCCGCCGATAGGCCGTTGGTAATTGCACGGGTACATAATTGTGCGCATCTGCTGCTGGGCAGCACGGAGCGCTTTCACCAAGTTTTTTCTGAAAATGAGGATGCCCCCTGCTGGCAGATGTCGCCCCAGTGCTTAAAATGTATGCCCCACTGCGGTGTGCCGTGCATGGTTGCCAGCGCGCTAAGTGGACCGATTGCGGTGCCCGAGCCGGGCGTTCGGGAATATGTGGCGGATCTTTCGCTGCTTAAAAAGCTCATAAACGGCGCGTGGGACGAGGACATTCTGGTGGTTGCACCGCACAACCGTATTGTCGCCGACCCGGTGGAGATCTTATCGTCTGAGCCGGTATAGGACTTAAAACAGGCTAAAAAGCAGGAAAAGGGTTCTATGTGCAATTTTGTGTAAAATTTTATTTGCAAATTGCGGATTTTGCCTTGACAGATTATAATAGCTCTGATACAATTGATAACGCTGTAACACGGCGGCTTAGCTCAGTTGGCTAGAGCATTCGGTTCATACCCGAAGTGTCGTAGGTTCAAATCCTATAGCCGCTACCACTTTATAAAAGCCCTTTCTAACAAGGGCTTTTATAAATCTGGCCCGTTGGTCAAGCGGCCTAAGACACCGCCCTTTCACGGCGGTAACACGGGTTCGAATCCCGTACGGGTCACCAGAAGAAAACCGCAGAATTTGGCTTGAACAAGCTGAACTCTGCGGTTTATTTTTTGTTCAAAAATGGATTTAGCGTTTATTTGGCGTTTATTGTTTTGTTTTTGCCTAAGCTGAGGCGCTCGGCGACGGCCTCGGAGGCCTGTGCCTGAGCCTCTGCAAAGGTGTGCGCATAAATGTTCAAGGTGGTGCTTGTTTGGGCGTGTCCCAGCATGGCCGAGACGGTGCGCACGTCGGTACCGGTGTTGATCAACAGGCTGGCGTTCAAGTGCCTGAAGCTGTGGATGTTGATGTGCCGCATACCGGTGCGTTCGCAGAAGGTGTTAAACCAGCACTGTGCGCTGCCGGGGTTCATCGGCTGCCCTTCCACACCCACAAACAGCCGGTCGCTGTTGCGCCAGCGGTCGCCGACCTTTAGCCGCTCGATGTTTTGGGCTGTGCGGTGTTCTTTCAGTAGCTCAATGACTTCGCCGGGCAATTTGATGAAGCGCTGCGAGCGGGCTGTTTTCGGCGTGTCGGTGTATACGCCCCTGCCCGGCGTGTAAAGCGAATTGCGCTGGATGGTGATGACGTTGGTATCAAAGTCGATGTCCTTCCACTCCAAGCCGAACAGCTCACCACGCCGCAGGCCGCCGTAGATTGCAAGCGTGAAGAAAGACCGCCAGTGTATCGGCTCATGCTCCAGCAGTTCAAGAAGCTGCTGCGCTTCTTCGAGGGTGTAGCAATCCCGCTCGGACTGTGACGCCGCCGGCAGGGAAACGCCCCGGCATGGGTTTGAGGATGTGACGCCCTGCGCAACAGCGTAATTGAAGACGCTGGATACAAAGGCGATATAGTTCTTTACCGATTTGGCCGACAGGCGGCCGCCAGTGCGTTCGTTCATGCCATCCTCACAGAGGTTATTGACCAGCTTTTGCACGGTTCGGGTGGTGATATTATTGACGCGCAAATGCCCCAGGGCGGCGTAGATGCGGGGCGCTGCTCTACGGTAGCTGTCTATGGTGCGTTCCTTTAAACGCTGTGCTGCGACCTCTTGGAACCACTGCTGCGCGAAGGCTTCAAATTTGATGTTGCTTTCGGAGACCTTACCGGCGGCTACATCGTCCTCGAAGTGCAGGGCCTGACGTTGCAGCTCTTTCTCGATCTGCCGGGCTGTCATGCCCTCGCGAGGCGTCCATGTCTTATAATAGCGCTTCTGGTTGCCCTTGATGTCATAGCCACATGATACGGTGATCTTATAGGAAACGCCCTTTTTGCCTTCAATCTTTGTGATGTTGGCCATAAAAATAAACCTCCTCAAGGTATGCTTGCGCAAGCCCCGCAGAGGTGTTATAATTTACCTTGCAGAGCGGCTTTGTTGTGATTGCTGCTTGTCTCTTGTCCCGTTCGGTGCGCTAACACCGAACGGGATTTTTTATTTATCTAAATTTGCGGGTAAGGTATAACTGATATATTCCTAGGCTTTCTTGGGGTTATTTATCATTTTCAGAACAATTCCCTTCATCATCAAAAATCTTTTCCTGCCCATCTTTCTCTCTTTTTCTATTAATGCGCAGCTTAGAGAGTTTCCATGTTGCTTCTGCGCGTCTTACCCTAGAGTCTTGCCTTTGCATTTCATTGTCCAGAATTTTAATAAACTCATCGAGGTCTTCCTGTGACAGTTCGCTCATTCGCTTTTCGATGAACTCCATTATATCGTCTTGTAGGATTTTTGTCGGTTCATTGGCATTTGACCATGTATATCCAATGGTATCAGCTATTTGCTTAAGAGCACTTTCGTATGTCGATTCAAGTTTTTCGTACGCAGAAACAGCCTTTATAAGAAGCTTCATATCTTCTTCATTTTCCCATCCCATTAATTGAGCGGGGGTTGTTTTCAAAGCCTTTGCAAACTTTATAATTTTTGATTGTGGCAAATCGACCGCACCAGCCTCAATCTTAGCGATAGATGTCCGGCTGGTGTAACCGGTTTTCAAGGCTAGTTCTTCTTGTGACATTCCAGCCTTTTCTCGAAACTTTTTAATATTTGAATATAACGGCAACATAACGCTCACCTCATATATTTACTATAGCATGGGTGTGAAGGAAATTCAACAATTATGTGAAATATAGTTGACAGCAGCCGCCGTAGGTGCTAATATCTAGTTGTGAATTTAATTCACTAGAGAGGGGGCATAGGAAGTGACAAATACGATACTATTAAAGACTGAAATAGATGATTCTGGAATTTCAGTAACTTTAATCGCGCGTAAATTAGGGATTTCACGAGAGGGCTTATATTTAAAAATTAACGGAGAGACTGAGTTTAAGGCGTCGGAGATTGCAAAGATTACTCGGGTGCTGCATTTAAGCCCTAAAAAGCGCGACTCAATTTTTTTTGCCCCGTGACGTGAATTAAATTCACATTAGCTAAAGGGGAGCAATTATCCGCCTTTAACCGTTACCAAATAGGAAACATTTCACGAAAAAACTATTTACCAGAAGGATAATGAAAGGAGATTATTCTGTGAAACACCTATCCATTGTAAAGCGTGAAAAATTCGGCACCCTTACGCTTGAGTTCTACGGCGACATACGTAGCAGCGACTTTTACATGACCCGTGACCAGATCGGGCGGGCACTCGGGTACAGTAATCCGCGCAAGGCTATTGAGACCATCCATAGCAGATACAGAGAACGGCTTGATCCTCTTTCAGTTGTCCTCAAAATGAGGGCTACTGACGGTAAGGAATATGACATGATTCTCTATGCTGCCAAAGGCGTCTACGAAATCTGCCGTCATTCCGACAAGCCCAACGCCGACGCTTTTTATGATTTCGTCTATGAAATTCTGGAAGGGCTTCGGCTCGGTCATTTCAAGATTGTGGCTGAAAAACAAACTGACGCTTGGCAGCATTCTCGACAGCTTTCCAAAGAGACCCGCAGGGCCGAGACGGACGTTATCAAGCAGTTTGTAGAATATGCCCGCGCGCATAAGAGCAGCAATGCCGACCGCTATTATTCATCACTTTCAACTCTTGCCAATCGTGCGGTTGAAATTAAAGACCGCAATTTTACCGAAGGTGAAAAGCTCCACAACCTTCATCTTGTCGAACGGATTATTTCAAGGGCCCTCACCGACGGCATGAACGCAGGCAAGAACTACCACGACATATTCAAGGATGCCAAGCGCCGCGTGGAGCAGTTTATTGACCTCATTGCATTGCAGAAAGGGGCATAACCGCATGAATGAGGAACGTATCAACCGGCTCTTACGTGAATATGCGGAAACGGAGGAAACAACCGCAAATGATTGCAGAGCCATTCTGGTAATTTTCCGCATGAAGTCGCGCTGTGTAATTGATCGCCTGATAGAGGCAATTAACGAAGTCCGACAATTTGAACGCAAGGAACGCCAACTAAAGAACAGCGGTGTAATTGCCCTCCCGCTTGTTATAGCGTTGGAAAGAGCCAAAACAAAACGAGAAGTCGCACGAGTTGATTTATCATTATGCGGCTCTCAAATTATAGAATTCCTTGACCGGTGGGAGGAAAAAGGCGCTACGCTACTTGATCTTTGCCACCTGTGCGGACATGAGCACAGGCGAACGCTGCGCGAGATTGAGGAGGCCAATTCCAAAGGCGTATGCTCGTTTAGCAAGCTTATGTTTATCTGCAATCTCGATTTCCGCAATGATCGGGCGGATTCCCTTGATTACGAAACCGATGCCCCACTCACACATGCGGTTAAGGACTACATGCTCGACGTCATGCTTAACACCGAAGCCGGTCAAACGGCGGCGCATCAGGCTTTTGAGGCATGCTTTCCCGAGCTTTGGGATCAGCGGCTCTATTCCGCAAAGGACAGTGAGGGCAACAACGTCCTTGTCAATAAGGATGGCGAAATTGTGAGCTATACGGAAGGAGAATAATCCATGACAACATTACCCATTCGCGACACTCACCCCGAGGACTGGCAGCCCACCGGGCAGGACATAGCGGATATTCACAAGTATCTGCGTGAAACGGTTGTAGGGCTGGCCGAGGAGGTAGGCAACGAAGAATGCACCGCTGATGCCGTTAAACTGCTTTACGACTTCTGCACCGACCCTTTTGAAAAGGTCAAACCTGCCATTATCGAACATTTCACCGACTGCTATAACGCCGTGGGCGGCGATATTGAGGGTTGCTATGGCAAAGACGAGGAATTTCTGCGGTTGCTGCGTATTGTGTTGTTTCCCTGCCGGACCACCTCGTCAATTGAAGTTGAATCAAAGAAATTGCCGCCCTTGCATTAGCGGCGCAAGAGCGGCAGAAGGTTACAACCAGTGTTTTTGCACCCAGCGAAGGCATAAAAGTACCGATACCTTGCATGGGTATTGGTGAAATTTTGGTAAGTGCTACCCCTCAACAAGCTTTGTTCCACATTTGCCGCAGTATTCCTTTATCAGCGGAACGCGCTTATTATAGGCTTTGCATTTCGGGTTGTTACAGCGCTTGCCTGTTTCTACATACTTCGTTCCGCAATGGCCGCAGTAATCATCCCCATTCTCTACGGGTTTCCCACAGTTTCCGCACTTTCTAATACTCATTAACTTCATCTCCTTTTGCCCAAATTCTACCACTACGGCGAAAGGAAAACAACAGTAACCTAGCATTTAAAAGTACCGCAGCTGAGCAATTATCCCCGGCACAAGGCCATGTGATATCTGCCAGTTGGCCACACATTTGACAGCTCACCACCGAGGAGAAAGGAATCCATCATGTTTGTAATTCAATCTCTCGCATATCCCTCTTGGCATAACAAGTGGGTACCGACAAAGCTAAGGTTCAATACCTTGCAAGAAGCTCAGGCGGCATTCGACGCATTGCCGTTTAAGGCCGACCATCGCATTGCCGAAGAATACACCGTCACCAGATATAAACCCATAAAAGCCGCAATGCAATTAAGGAAGGAGAGATAAATTTATGGCTCAGACAACCCCGCCCCGGATGCGCACCATCCTCGAAACGGCAGAGATCACCGGCATACCCGTCTATCGTATCCGCGTTCTGTGCAAAACCGGCCAGATATGCGCGCTACAATGCGGTAACCGCTGGCTGATTAATCTGGACAAGTTCATTGAATACCTCAACACCCCACAGGAGGCCTCACAGCCTGTCTCTGTCGGTATTCGGAGGATACACGCATGAAACAACCCGTCGGCGGTACAATCGCCCTGCTGGGGCTTATCCTATACCTGTGTGAATCGGACAACTTGGTGCTTTGCATGGCCTGTGGCGGGCTCGGCATCGCGCTTATGGCTGCTGGCGCCGGTATTGCTGGCGCTTACATAACAAATAAGAAGGTGCACCGCTCTACACCTATTGTACTAAGACGGCGGCGATTGACAGCGGAGCAGGTGTCACTAAGTCCAAGCGAGCAGCAACCGATGCAGGGTATTTCAATATAACCAAACTGTATTTTCTTAGGCATTAACGTCAACTATGATATGGAAGTATTCTCAATCTCTTAAATTGAAGGAGGACAAAATTCATGAATAACGTAAAAGAAAGAGCGCCCTCAACGGCGGCAACCGTTCAGAGCGCAAAGACCAAAGTTCAAGATCAGAATAGCACAGTTCAAGCGCTTTGTAAACCCTCTTTGGACCTAGACGATCGACAGCTTCGATTATTTGACGAAATTCTCGAGGTAGCCGAGCCCCACTATGATGATGGTTTTAATGGAAAGCCCTTTCGTAGCAAAATAACCTGTGCCGGTATTGCTGCCTCGCTTGCAGAGCCGACGAATGATGAGAAGATCAAAAATGCTTTTAGCATTATTGATGCCATGCTTTATGAGGCTTGGAAACGCGGGCAGGCGGATGCAACTGCTGGAAAGTACGCGCGAGAGGCATTACGAGACGAATTCACAATAAGTTAGGAGGCGTAACTATGAAAAAGAGATTTTACACCGAGGCCGAGGTAAACGCCGATCTGGACGAATTTGCAAACGGCCGAGAAATCCACCCGCTGCTCCGTCATATGCTCGTTGAGATGGGCAAGCGTGGACTACTCGACGCTTATTGTGAAGCGCTTCTCGACATGCCCGAAGACTATGAAAGTAACCCGCTTCAATATTTGGAATGTGCGGTTAGGGAAGCGTGCCGCGGGTGTCGGCTTAACCCCGCCAATACATAACAAGGAAGTGATAACCTTTGGCAACACGTCGAATGATTTCAAAGGCCGTAACCGATAGCGACAATTTTATTTCGATGCCAGCCGCTGCACAAAGCCTGTATTTCCATCTTAATTTGGCTTGCGACGATGATGGATTCACCGACCAGATTCAAATTGCCATGATAAAAGCCCATGCCAGCACGGACGACCTTAAAATTCTGATAATGAAAAGCTTTGTTATCAAATTTGAAAGTGGCGTACTCGTTGTTCGCCACTGGAGAATGCATAATACGTTGCGCAAAGACAGATATGTTCCAACCGTATTTCAAGAAGAACTTTCACAGCTAAGCGCTACAGAAAGCCAATCTTATGCTCTGATTGATGATGGTTGCCATTTGGTTGCCAAACGGTTGCCGTAGGTTAGGTTAGGTAAGGGTAGGATAGGTTAGATTAGTAGAGACTTTATGAGGTAAGAGGTATGAGGGAGTTTTCTACGAAAACCCGCATACACCTGACGAGAGGAGAAAACACTATTGCAATTTGATTTCAAGGTGTTTAGCACCATAGCAGAGAAAGCCTATAGGTTGGTAGATAGTCCTGTGTATTCCCTCGATGAGGTTTTAGCCATATTTGGCTACTACTTTCAAAAGTACGAAGACATATTCGGCGGAGTGCATCCCAACATCCGAACAGAGCAAATCGCCTCTATTATCGAGCGAATGCCCTATGTAGATGACGAGCACGGACGCACGCAGGATATTGACCCTGAGAGCTATCAAGACCTAATAGACCAACATTTCAGAACGCAGTACCGAAATTGCAATTATCGCATCAACCATTTTTTCAGCGGTAGCATTCGCGCGCTACGATACTATGAGACGCTTTATTAAGCCCTTGGCGGTGGTCCTGTTGTAGTTCAACGGTAGGTTACAGTGCACCACCGTGCTCAACGGATGCCGTGGCATTGCAGTGGTACTACCGAGGCATTACCAAAGCAATACCAAGAGGTTTTCACCCTTGCAGCCGAAAAGGCCACGGTAATTTACTTCAGGTGGCCACCGAAAGAAACCATATGCTTTTCTCTAGGTTTGCGTTCGGTTTCTGTGGGAAAAAACATATGGTTCTCGCCGGCCTAATATTGACTGTTTCACCGTTGTTCGTTTCACCGATGGTAGTTTCACCAATCCGCATAATCAGTTTGATACCAAGCAACCGCCCAATACATGTTTGAAGGGAGTCTTTATGATGCCATATACCGAAGCAGAAGTTTTTTCGCTGGCTAAAAGGTGTGTCGAAGTGAACGCAGACGGCAAAGCAGAACGCTTTATTGACGCGCTCTTGGTTAATGATCTTGACACCCTCGAGCGAGAATTACTCGACTTATATCGCCAGAGTGACTGCAAGGAAGAGATAATGCGCTTTGCCGAATCTCTTCTAGCAAAACAAGGGGGACATACAGTATGAAATCAGCAGAAAGCTTAACGATTACCGATGCCGACATAGACAAAGACCGTGCGGAGCTGCACCGTATTATTGAGTCGTCAACAGACCCCCAACGGCTTGTCGATCGTCTTTTACCGATTGCCCGGCAGATGCTGGTTGAGCAGGAGAGATTACATCAGCCGAAAACCCCGGAGATCGGCTAATTCCGTCGCGGCAATGCATGATCCCTGTACTTTTCGGAGCGGAAACATCGCTTTGGCATAGTTTTCGTCACAGAAACAAGACGCTTTAGGGTTTTCTGCTCCAAATAGGTTTTCGTCTTTAATGACGATAACCTCCGCTATCGCAATATGCGACGCACTCGTCACGGCAACCACTACGCCAAGCGCCATACTGCCCGAAAACCGGCGCACAATACGGCGGAAAACGCGAAGCGTGCCGCTCTGTTCCCACCCCCGTTTCCGCACCGTTGCGCCCCGGTTGCCAAGCACATGCGAGCACATGAAAACATTTGCATGCAATTGCAAGTGGATGATTTCACAGAACTTCTTATTTTTGCGCATTATCCGTAAACCCTGACGCTAATTAAGGCGGGATCTGGTCACCACGTTCAACGTCGTAATCTTATTACTACGTAGGTGTGGCTCTCGCCCACACGTTGAACCTCTCCGTCTGAAAGATAGGTTGCTTACCTCCGCTGTCGCAATACACAGCGCTAACACAACCCATGTTTTTATTTAACAAAAGCCCCGTACCGTTCAACGACCGTTAGGCGAGTGCTCAACAGGCAAGGGTTTCCCGAAACAAAAAAGGAGATGGAGTATATGTCAAACTCAAAATTAAGAGAAAGTTCAGCTCAAGAATGTAAAAGAGGTGTTATTGCAAGGCAAAAGCTTAAAAAGCTTAAGGCTGCGTTCATGTTCGCTGATATTGATTATGACTATCTGATTATAAAGCTAGGGCGGTCAAAAAGTTACATATGCGACCGTGTAACAGGTCGTGCCCCGTGGACAATTTGGGAAGTCTACCAGCTTTGCGACCTGCTGGACATCCCATACAGCGACATCCCTATATATTTCCCGAATCCACGGGACCGGCAGTCACAGTCCGGCGAAGAAAGGCGGTGATAAATTGCGAGAATACCAGCGAAAGCGAAACAACCCTTACCGACTACCGCATAATCTTTACATGCGAGCACTATATATGATTCGCGACTATGACCGCATCAAAGCGGACCGGCAGGAGATTTATTATGCTTCGGCTGTGGGCGATGGGATGCCCAGAGGGAACGCTATTACGAGTGTCACGGAGAATAAAGCCGTTCGTCTGGCGCGTCTGGGCGAAGAATGCGATGCTGTAGAAAAGGCGCTAAACCATATACCGCCCGAATACCGTAAAGGCGTTTTTGATAACATCTGCTATGGGGCGGCTTACCCTATAACGGCAGACTATTCTACATATTCCAGATGGCGGCAACGTTTCATTTACTGGGTAGCGGCAAATTTAGGACAAATTTAAAAACGTCGCGCAGCACGGGGAAGAATCAAGTAGTATTATAAGGGTAATCAAAGTATATAATTTGCAAAAGCACTCTCATAAATGGGAGTGCTTTTGCACGTTGAGATTATATTAAAAACAAACCATCAATATTAAAATAGAAATTTGGGTAGTTTAATGATAGAATCAAAAAAGAAAATCTGGTATATTTAGTTAAGTTTAACTTCGTAAAGAAAGGGTGGGCAATGTGACGATATACGATCGTGATATAAGGCAAGTATTAATTGAAAGCCTAGCTCACACGCCTGATTTTAATAATGATGATACATTTTTAATTAGTGAATTAGATATTTGCGGAGGAATAAATAGGGCAGATATTGTTATAGTCAATGGAAAATTACACGGGTATGAAATTAAAAGTCCACAAGATAATCTAAGTAGATTACCAGCACAAGTTTTATCTTATAATCAAGTTTTTGACACCATGACATTGGTGACTTGTGACAAATATCTTAAAAATTCACAGACGGAAATCCCGGATTGGTGGGGGATTTCTTGTATTAGTAAAACAAAAAAGGGCCTAACGCTTAAAGTGAAGCGTAGGCCCAAAGTCAATAAAAATGTAAGTGCTTTACATCTTGCACAGTTACTCTGGAAAGCAGAACTTATCGAATTGATTTATGATAAAACGAATATAACTAAGGGAATCAAATCAAAGACAAGAAATCAATTGGCTTTGTTGGTATCAGAAATGATATCACGCCAAGATATTAGCGATTATGTAAGGGGTGTTCTAAAAAATCGTACAGACTGGAAAGCTGTTCAACTACAACAGCTATATGATGATTTGCACAATAAGACACCCAATTTGTAGAGTTGCCGGGTTTTGAGTTTAAGTTTGAGGCTTTATCATATATCGCTGCATCACCAAAGCTAAAATCTTTGCCATAATAAAAGGGTGAATTGACGATTTGCAGAGCGAGGTCATTATATGAAACTGTAAATTCACCAGTGGCTCGATTTTTTTGACCTTTAGAGATATAATAAAAATCGTTGGTTGTATACTTAATCTTGGGTAAAATACCGTATTTGAGTAACCTGAAGTCCAACTCAGAGTCTGTAAATTTTGTAACACCATAATCTGAATAAGCGAGATTTTCAATCAAAACAGATTTCTTAAACTTTTGAGAAATTCGTTTGAAGATGGCGAAGTCAAATCGCCTATATTGGTCGCTTTCCCCTGAATTAATATTTAGTTCTGTTGGAAAAGACGTTATACAAATAATAATTTTCCTAAAGTCTTTTAAGTCATCGGAAAATTTAGTTAGCATTGAACTGTAATCTGACACAGCTCTGCTTGCGTCGGTGGAACTAGTAACGGGTCCAGCATCGAGAAATAGATCAACTTGGTTAGACTCAGTGTATAAATGAAGATTTTTAATCACTTCTTCGTTTGTTGGCCCTTCAAAGTCCTCTGGAATAGGTAATTTCACAGCAAACTGAGATGTGCTGGCAGCGACATTATCAAAAATGTTTATATCATTATAGTAAACTAATGGCCAACACTGAATTGAATTGTCATTACAATATGCGATAAATTCTAACAGTAAACTTCTTCTTTCATCATCGCATCTATAAGTGTCATAATAGATTTCTCCTTGGTAAAACGACTTCAAGTTAGTAAAAAAGTCAAAAGGCTTACAGTCGTCAATAATTTCTATGACTGGTACTAATCCGTCGTTTTGACGAATATGCTGTAAAGCTATTTGTTCTCCCTTCTTCCACTTTAATATTGGATAATAGCCTATTTTCATCGACACACACCTCGTACTTTCTCATTTGATTGATAGTCTTTTACATAATTCTACCATAATTATCTTATTATTCCATAGGTTGTATTAACAAAATAATAGTGGTTTGTACAATATAATAAACAAAAATTATCTGAAAATAAAATTCTAGCGCCTCCCAACAGGGGCGCTTTTCTTATACCCAAAAGGAATACCAACATGGCTAAATCATTTGCAAAAGCATTCTACAATTCAACAGTATGGCAAGCCTGCCGGGACAGTTACATCGCGTCGGTGTTCGGCCTGTGCGAGCGCTGCAACAAACCGGGCGATATCGTCCACCACAAAACCATTCTCACACCGCATAATATCAACGATCCCAGCGTCACGCTAAACCATGCGAGGCTGGAATATCTTTGCCAAGAATGCCACAATAAAGAGCACGCCGCGCGGCAGCAAGCGCGACCGCAGCGGTACAGGTGGGGGCCAGGCGGAACGGTACTCCCCCCTTAAAAATTTTCAAACCTCAATGCCCCAAGACCGAGAGGGGCCTATCATTTTTCACCGCGGGGTCGCGAAAGGGGGTGTCCCAATGGATAATAAGCCGAAAAAAACTAAAGAAGATAGGATCAAGCGGGAGAAGACCAGACTTAACAGGATTTACAAGGCTTTAGAGTCGGGCAAGTATGCGCTCGCCTACCCGCTGATTGAAAACGCTGCATTCATGCGCATTACGCTGGATGATTTGCAGGCGTCGCTCAACACCAACGGCTGCAGTGATGATTACCAGAACGGGGCCAACCAGTTCGGGAGGAAAGCCTCGGCGGAGCTGCAAGCCTACAACAGCCTGTTCAAGAATTACAACACCGTTATGGAGCGGCTTGAAAAGCTGCTGCCGCCGGAGCAGCGAAAGTCCAAGCTCGACGAGATGCGCGGCGAGTAAGGAGGGGTGCGGGTGAACTACATACTCGAGTATTATCAGAAAATCAAAGCCGGTGAAATCATCGTCGGCAAGTGGATTTTGCTGGTGTACGAATATATCGTGAGCGGGCTGGAAAACGGCTCGTTTTTCTTTTCCTCGAAAAAGGCGGGCAAGGCGATCCGCTTTGTTGAGACGTTTTGCCACCATTGCGAGGGGCGCAGCGACCTTATACGGCTGGAACTGTGGCAAAAGGCGATTCTCTCCTGCACTTTCGGCATTGTTGATGCCGAGGGGCTGCGGGTGTTCCGTGAGGTCGTCATTGTCATGATGCGCAAGCAGGGCAAGACGCTTTTTGCCTCGGCGATCATTGCCTATATGGCTTATCTCGACGGCGAGTATGGCGCAAAGGTCTATTGCCTTGCGCCGAAGCTCGAGCAGGCCGCCATTGTCTATGATAATTTTTATCAGATGGTGGAAAAGGAACCCGAGCTGTCGCAACTAGCTAAGAAACGCCGGTCGGATATTTACATTGCGGACTATAACACCAGCATCAAACCCATCGCCTTTAATGCCAAGAAATCGGACGGTTTCAACCCGCATTTGGTCATTTGCGACGAGATCGCGAGCTGGTCAGGCGAGGGCGGCCTGAGACAGTACGAGGTCATGAAGTCGGCGCTCGGGGCGCGCCGCCAGCCGTTGATTCTTTCTATCTCTACGGCGGGCTATGTCAATGATTCAATCTATGACGAGCTGATCAAGCGCGCCACGGCCTTTCTGTTGGGCAGCAGCCGCGAACGCCGCCTGCTGCCGTTTTTGTACATGGTCGACGATATCGACAAATGGAACGACATCAACGAGCTGCAAAAGGCGGGGCCGAATCTCGGCGTGTCGGTTTCGGTGGATTTCCTACTTGAGGAAATCGCGATCGCTGAAAACAGCCTCTCCAAGCGCGCCGAATTTATGGCAAAATACTGCAACATCAAGCAAAACGCATCAGTCGCATGGCTGGACTATCAGACGGTGGACAAGGCCACGAAAAAGCGGTACAGCCTCGAGGATTTCCGTTCTTCCTATTGCGTCGGCGGTATCGACCTGTCGCAGACCACCGACCTGACCGCGTGCTGCGTGGTAATCGAGCGGGATGGGCGGCTCTATACTTTCGCGAAATCCTTCATGCCCGCGTCGCGGCTGGCGGCGGCGCAGGCAGAGGACGGCGTGCCGTATGATCTGTTCCGACAGCAGGGCCTTTTGCAGCTTTCGGGAGAAAACTACGTCGACTATCGGGACTGCCTGAACTGGTTTTGCATGCTGGTGGAAGAGTACGAGATTTTGCCGCTCAAGATCGGCTATGACCGTTACTCGGCGCAATATCTCATCGAGGAGATGAAACAGCATGGCTTCCATATGGACGACGTGCACCAGGGCGAGAACCTGACGCCGGTTATTTGGGAAGTCGAGGGCATTCTTAAGGACGGCATGCTTGAGCTTGGGGATAACGCGCTCTTAAAGGCGCATTTTCTCAATGTAGCGCTTAAGCAAAACAGCGAGACACGCAAGTATCGGCCGGTAAAGATCGGACAGCGCGAGCGTATAGACGGCTTCGTCGCCGTGATTGACGCCATGACAGTGCGTCAAAAGTGGTATGCCGACATCGGCGAGCAGCTAAAAAACGAGGGGTGATTTTTTGGGACTTTTCGAGAGCCTTTTTAAACGGCCTGACCGCGCCAGCGACGCCGGGCAGTATTTTCAAACCCTGACGGCTTACCGCCCGGTGTTTACATCGTTTGAGGGCGGATTATATGAAATGGAGCTGACCCGCGCGGCGATTCACGCGGTGGCCAACCATGTCAGCAAACTACGGCCGGAGGTCATCGGGGCCGCAAAGCCGCATTTGGCTCGCACGCTCGTTTGCAGGCCGAATCCGTTTTCATCGACTCCGCAGTTTCTGTATCGGCTGGCGACTATTTTGTTGGTGAATAATACCGCCTTTATCGTGCCGATTGAGGATACTTACGGCGAAATAATCGGCTACTATCCGGCGCTGCCGCAGCTATGCGAGGTTATGGACGTGGGCGGCAGGCCGTACCTACGCTACACATTTTCGAGCGGAAAACGGGCGACCATCGAATTAGAGCGGGCGGGCGTGCTGACGCTGCACCAGTATCGCGACGACTTTTTCGGTGAGACAAATGCGGCGATGCAGCCGACCATGCAGCTAATTCACACACAGAATCAAGGCATTCAGGAGGGCGTCAAGAATTCGGCCACTTTCCGCTTTATGGCGCAGTCCTCAAACTTCGCGAAGGGCAAGGACTTGGCTGACGAGCGCAAGCGTTTCACCACCGAGAATTTTACCGCAGAAGAATCGGGCGGGTTGCTGCTGTTCCCAAACACTTATAGCAACATTCAGCAGATCAAGAGTCAACCATTTGTCGTAGAGGCCGCGCAGATGCAGGCCATTCAGGCGAACGTGTTTAACTACTTCGGGGTGAACGAGGACATTTTGCAGAATAAGGCGATCGGCGACAGTTGGGCCGCGTTCTACGAGGGGCAGATTGAGCCGCTTTCAATCCAGATTTCCACCGTCATGACCAACATGACCTTTACCGACCGCGAGCGCTCGACCGGGAATCAGATATTCCTCACCGCTAACCGACTGCAATATATGACCAATAACGATAAGCTGCGGGTGTCAACCCTAATGTTCGATCGCGGGCTGATGAACCGCAACGAGATACGCGAAATTTGGAACCTGCCGCCGTTGGATGATGGCGACGGCTATTATATCCGCGGCGAATACCACCCGACAAAGGAGGAACCGCTTTGATCACAAAAGACAGGCAATACCGCACATTTGAAATCCGGGCTGCGGATGAGAGCATGACCGTCGAGGGTTATGCCGCGACCTTTGAAAAGCCGACCATTTTGTATGAATACGAAGGGGTCAAATATTACGAGGTCATTGCCCGGGGCGCTTTTACCGGCGCACAGATGTCGGATGTCGTAATGAATTATAATCACGCAGGCAAGCCGGTTGCCCGTACCAAGAACAGCACTCTGATACTTACGGTCGACGATGTCGGCCTAAAGATCAGAGCCTACCTTTCCGGCACCGAGGAGGGGCGCAGGCTTTACGAAGAAATCAAGGGTGGATACATAGACAAAATGTCCTTTTCCTTCAAAGCTGACCCCGCCCGCGATAATTATGACCGGCTGACCCATACGCGGCGTATTGCTGGCTTCGAACGCATCTTTGATGTGGCGGCGGTCGATTTTCCAGCTTATGATAGCACCAGCATTTCGGCGCGTTCCTTCTTTCAGGCGGAGGCCGAAAGGGAGGCGATGGAGGTCGCCCAGCACAGAAATGCAGCAAAACGATTAATTTTAAATTTAACAACGGAGGGATTTTAGTAATGAAAAAGAGAATTCAGGAAATTGAAGCCCGCCTGTCGGCCATTAAGGGTGAGGCGGCGAAGGATGGCGCGGACATTGACGCGCTGACCAAGGAGGCGGGCGATCTGCAGGAAGAGCGCAAAGGCCTGCTGGATCAGGTTGAAAAGCGCCAGAAGTTGCTTGACAGCATTTCCGAGGGTGGCGCGGGTCAGGTGATCCGCAACTTTGGCGATGGGTCAGAGGCACGCAAGTATTCCGCCGATTCGCCCGAGTACCGCAGCGCGTTTTTTAAAAACCTGCTCGGCAAGGAACTGGACGCCGAAGAACGCGCCGCATTTACTCACCTGACCACCAATACCGCCGCCGTGCTGCCGACCACGACCCTGAATCAGATTTGGGACTTGGTGAGCGGGCAGCATGCCATTATGGGCGATATCACCGTTTACCGCACAGGAACTATTCTTGAGGTGATTAAGCATACCACCGTCGTGCAGGGCAAGGCAAAGAAGGTTGTGGAGGGTGTCGCCAACGACGACGAGAAAAATACTTTCGTCAAGGTTACGCTTTCGGGCAACGACTTTTCCAAGAGCGTCGACATTTCTTATGCAATGGCCAAGATGTCCATCCCGGCGCTTGAGCAGTATCTGACCAATGAAATTGCCATGTCTCTCGGTGAGGCTATGGCGGAGGATGCAGTCACGCAGATCGGTACCGACATGAATGCGGCGAACAAGGTGGAAAGCACCGGGGTAAAAACCTTGACGTTTGCCGAGGTCGCTAAACTGTTCGGTTCACTCAAGCGGGTGGGTGCGGTATCCGCCTACATGACCCGCGCAACTTTGTTTAATTACTTGGTGGCTATGTCGGACGCTTCGGGCAAGCCGATCTACCAGCCGAGCGCACAGGAGGGCGCTATGGGTATGATTCTCGGTGCGACTATTAAAATTGAGGATGCGGTAGCCGACAATGTTATTCTGGTGGGCGACCCCAAAAAGGTGACCTATAACATAGTGCAGGACATCATGATTGAAACCGACCGCGACATCAAAAAGCATGTGCACACCTACAGCGGATATGCCCGTGGCGAGGGCGCGCTTATTGATGATTTGGCTTTTGCGCAGCTCACTATCAAGCAGGCTTAATGGGGGTGGGCTAAATGCTCGAAGCGGTCAAACTGGCGCTGCGAATCACAACCGCCTACTTTGACAATGAGATCACCGATCTGATCGACGCCGCGCAAGCCGACTTGACGCTGTGCGGCGTCGACGCTGCCAAAGACGACCCGCTGATAAAGCGGGCCGTTGTGCTTTACT
>JAEWBS010000052.1 GCA_023391005.1 Bacillota bacterium
GCTGCCGCCCGGCCAACCGCCGCCGCCGGGACGACCGCCTTCGCCACCGGGGCGAAAACCACCGCCCGGGGGACGCCAGGGGCCTGCGGGCCAGCGTAACGGGTTATTCCAGAAGCCCCAAGGCTGGGTTATGAACAGATAGGGGAACGTCATGTACCACGGGAATTGCTGATACAGAAAGGGGCTGACCGGCACCATAATAATCCGTGTTGGGACCACGGTCGCAGGGGTCAGGCCGGGGTTTGCCGCGAGCAGCATATCGGTCGTGACGTCAAAATTTCCGGCGATGACGTCAAGGCTGTCTCCGGGTTGGACAATATATTCAAACAATTTTTATCACCTCCATCCTATTATATGGGGATGGCGGCGCAAGTGATTTTATCGCGGGAGATTAATGCTGCTCGACCGACAGCAGGGCGAACACAGCCGCCAGCAGGATGCAGGCGAAGAGCACAGCGTAGACACCCCAAAGGCGGACCAGCAGTGCGCCGACGAGGGCCCCGAGTATGAAAAGGACGATGATGCGATAGTACCATCGGCTGTTTTGCAGGGTAGCGGGGTCCTTCGTGCGCCAAAAGTGCCACAGGCCTTCGGTGGCGCTGCGCAGATTGCCGGTGCACATTGTTGTGGCATAGGCGTTGCCATATAGGGTGCGAAAGCTCTGTACCTGCAAGGCGCACACAAACGAGACCAGAATGTTGGCCGCCATGTCTCCGCTTTTGGGGATAAAAGCAATGACCAGCAGCATCAACATTTCAAACGCGATAATAACTTGACGCCAGTGAAATTTGTGATGATTTTGATCGCGCCGCCGGATTTCTTCGGCGGCGAAGACGCCTGCTGCGAAGGCGAGAATGGGCATCAGATAATACAGGCAGTCCCCAAGCGCGCCCTGCGCTAGATGGATGCCCACTAACACAATGTTGCCGGTTTGCGCGTTGGCAAAGACGCCTCCTCGGCACAGGTAGGTGTAGGCGTCTAAAAAACCGCCCACGACGGCGAGCAGCGCGCCGATCGGGAAGGTCTCGGATACAGAATGGCGGCGGGTCATAGTAAACTCCTCCATTGGTGCAGGTCTATCATTTTGTAGCAAACGTATAAAAAACTATCTTTAGTTTAGCATAAATAACAATGGATGAAAAGGGCGGGGTAAAAACCCCCGCGCCAATTTTCAGCATTGCGCCAAATTGACCATAGAAAGCCACACCGTATCCATGATAGGATGTAGGTGTCAGAAATGGCACACAACAAAGGGACGGACGCGCATGAGGCGCAGCCGTCCCTTTGTTGTGCAACAAAACGCCTGTCGTGCGGGCGTTTAAACGGCACGATCGCTGCGCGAAGCATTGATACGCGGGCGGGAAAGGACAAAAAATGCAGGAACTCAAAAAGCTGTTTGGCGACAGGGCGCTGACCTATAGCGCGCTGGAGGAAGCACTGCAGGGCTGCGCAGATTTGAAGCTTGCAAATCTAGCCGGGGGGCAGTATGTCGACCGGGCACAGTACGCTGAGCTCGAGGCGCAGCTTCAGGAGGCGCTGGCCGGCCGCGCGCAGGACGCCAAGGCGTTTGGTGCGCAGCTATTGGCCCAGCAGAAGGACGCAGGCGTTGCGCTGGCGTTGACGCGGGCGCAGGCCAAAAACCTGGCAGCCGCTAAGGCGCTCCTAAACTTCGAGGGCATCGCGCTTGAGGGCGAGCGGCTGGTCGGGCTCGACGCGCAGCTTGAGGCGGTCATGCGCGAGAATCCGTTTCTGTTCGGGGGCGCGGCGCAAAATCCGCCGCCGCCCGCGAGCGGCGGGATCGGGCCGGTCGGCGACGACACCGCCAAATGGCGGCTCGAAGCGGGCCTGCCGGTTGCAGCGCAGTAGTGGCAGCGCGCCGGTGAATACGCCACATCCACCCTGTGCGCGCGGAGGACGGTAGCGGCTTCGCCTATTGGATGCAGCAGCACAACGTCGTTATTTTGTCGTTTTTCAGGCTGTTAAAAAGCAGGCCGCAAAAGACCCAATACAGACAAAATATCCGCCGATTAGACGGCTCGTTTTACCTGTGGCGACGTCATTCGCTTGGCAGATTACAGTATCAACTTTTGCCGTGTTTTAGCCCATGTAAAGCATGCCGGACAAAACGCGTGAGCCGCCACTCCGCTGTGCGCACCCGGGTGGGCCGCCGACCACCGGGGTGGGATGGCATGGGTGACATCGCGCCATCATTTGTGGCGCGGTAGGACGTTGCTCCGTATGGCATCTGATGACAGGCGAACCGACCGCAAACAGCTCGCTCAAGGCGCGGCCACTTTCATCCGACATGGCGCATACCGCCTTTGAGTGAAACAAAAATGCACGGATATCCACCCATAACAACAAAAAAGGAGCATATTATGAACACTTTTACCGAAAAGGCGACCAAGTTTTTAGATGTTCTGGACGAGGTTTACCGCCGTGGAGCGGTCACCGCCATGCTGGACGACGCGGCGCTCGCGAGCCAGTTTGCCGGGGCCAAGACGATTAAGCTGCCCAAAATTGCCGTTGACGGCGCAGGCGACTACGACCGCGACCTCGGCTACGCGCAGGGCGGCGTGGCGGCCTCCTTCGAGGAGCACACCTTAAAGTACGACCGCGGCAGAAAATTCCGCATTGACGTGCTCGACGACGACGAGGCTGCCTTTGACCTCTACCGTCAGGTCGCGCTGCAGTACCTGCGTACGCGGGAGATTCCCGAAATCGACGCGATTCGCTTTGCTGAAATTTTCGACGCCGCCTCTCGCTCCGGCTCAAAGGGCGCCGTTGTGCAGGCCGATCTTGACAGCGCCACCAAGCCGCTGGCGCTATTTGACGCGGCGGAGCGCACGCTCAACGAAAACGAGGTTCCCGATGAGGGCCGCGTGCTGTTTTGCACCAACGATTTTTACGCGCTGCTCAAATCTTCCGAGGTGATCGCGCGCAGGCTCGACGTCGGGGCCAACTCGGGCGATATCGACCGCCGCGTCGTGCTGCTCGACGGCGTTACGCCGGTTATCCGCGTGCCGCAGTCCCGCTTTATGACCCACGTCGCGCTCTTGGACGGCAGCAGCGTCGACCAGAAGGTGGGCGGCTATACCCCCATTGCGGGGACGAGCTGCGACATCAACTTTATCTATGCCGACAAAAACGCGCTGCACGGCGTCATTAAGCGCCGGTTCTCGAAAATCGTCGAGCCCGCAGCCAACCAGTCGGCCGACGCGTACGACATCTTCTATCGCGCGCACCACGACCTCATCGTCAAGGATAACGAGACGGCGGGCATCTACATCCACACCAAAGCGACCGCGCGCGCTTAAAGCGGGGGGATCGGCATGACGTATGTAAAAAACGGCGGGATGATCCGCCTCGTGCCCGATGATGCGCTGCCGCGCTTTTTGCAGCGGGGATTTGTCCCGCTGCCGCAGGCGGGTGCACAGCCCCCGAAGAAGCCCGCGCGAAAGCCAAAGGAGGAAAACCGCCATGACGCGTGATGTGGCAGCGTTGCTCGCGGAGCTCTCGCTTAGAGCGCTGCTGTTTGGCGCGACCGAGGCGCAGGCCAGATCCGCCGCCGAGCAGGCGCGGCTTCAGTTGGCGGCCTATTGCGGCCTACCGGAATCGGCCCCACTGCCCGACGGCTTGTTCTACGGCTGGCTGACGCTGACCGGCACGCTGTTGTCGGCGCGCGCCGACGTGGGCGCGGGGCGGGTGACGAGCATTTCGGAGGGGGACAGAACGGTCAGCTTCTCGCAACCGTGCGAGGGGCTGCCGCCCGAATGCAAGGCGGTTGCCGACCGTTACCGGCGGCTGGGCTGACAGCCTATCAACCAAGGCAGGGCCGGGTGGTGCTTTGCCGCCCGGCCCTATTTTAAAAAGCAGGGGGGACTCGAAATGTCTATTCCGGGCGGGGCCGCCGCGCTGTCGGCGCTCTTGACCATGCAGGACGACACCGCCGTCATTTTGCGTACCCGTGTTGACGCGGCGACCAACAGCACCGTGACCGAGACGGTCTATGACGGGGTGCGCTGCCACCTCTCAAGCCGCAGGGGACTTGGGGCGCGGCGCACCGCGTCGCTTAAGCAGACCGCCGCGCAAGCGCAGGCGGCGGCAGGCTACATCGTCTTTTTCAGTCCCGGCGTCACGATCAAGACGGGCGATTTGATCAGCGTAACCCACGCGGGCCAGACGGTGCGTGGACGGGCGGGGCTGCCCGATTACGGCACGCTAGGGGTCGCCGTCGCGCTCGACGGCGTCGAGATCGCCTAAAAGGCCGGCAGATACGCGGCGAAAGGGCTGACTTGGCGACGGGGGAGATTCGGATGAAGAGCGCGTTGTCACATAACGGCAATAACCTAGTACACCAGATCATGAATTTATTTAACCGAAAGGAGGTTATGCCATGGCAATTATTTTTGACGCGGGACTGCTTGCGCGCCGCGCGGCACAGACGCTGACCGCGTTTGACCTGTGCAAGCTGGCGCTTTGCGGCGCGCTGGCCGAGGCGCTGCCCGGCGCGACGGTCTATTCCTCGGCGCAGGCACAGGGGGTGACGGCGCCCGCCGTGTTTGTGCGGTTTGGCAAAATCGAGACGCGGCAAGGCTTAGGTGGCGTCGAACAGATCGCCGTCCAGACGCAGTGCCGCTATCTGCCGGTAACGCCTGAGGATGACGGCGAAAACGAGGCGGCCATGCAGGCAATGCTCGACGCGCTGCAAGCGGTTGACGGCGGCGACGCGGATTTTTGCACCCGCAGCCGCGCCGCCGAGCGCACCGACACCGGCGCTGCGGCGTACGGAGAAATCCGGTTTGCGCTGCGCCGCGAGGATGCCGCCGGGCTGGCTGAGGGCATCATGCAAACGCTGCTGCTGAATCAAGCGAGCGAGTAAAAAGAAAACGGGCGGTCGGCCTGAACGCAGCGTTGTACGGCGCATTTAAGCCGGGGCTTTGGCAGCGGCAGAGAATGCGGTATCGATCATATTGTAAAGCCGCGGCATCGCAAAGGTCGCGGAGGGTTCAATGCAGCCGCGCGGCGGCGCGCTTACATTTATCAACATCAAAATAAAAAGGAGACAAAACTATGGCACAATTAACAGGCGCAACCATCAATGTTTACAGCGAGAAGACGCTCGCGATCGAGGCGGGGGCCAGAGGCACGGCGGCAATCGCGCTGCCGCTCGACTGGTATGAGGAGGGGACGCTGATCGCCTTCAACGCCGACGATTCGGCATTCTCAAAGCTTGGGTACATGCTCGACGACCTGCTTGAGCTGCGCGAGATGATGAAGCGCGCTTCCAAGGTGCTCATCTATCCGCTGTGCGGCGGGGGCACGCGGGCGTCGGCGACGCTTGGCGAAAATCTGACCGTGACGGCGGTCAAGCAGGGCGCGCGCGGCAACGCGATCAGCGTGGTGGTCGCAAAATCGGGTAACCTGTGGCAGATCAAGACCTTTGTGGGCGGCAGTGTTGCGGATACGCAGCTTGTGGCGGACGCCGCCGCCTTTAAGGCCAACGCGTTTGTGGCGCTTTCGGGCGGGGGCGCGCTGGCCGCCGCGACGGTGACGCTCTCGGGCGGCAGCGACGGCACGGTGGCGGACACGGCGTATGACGCCTTTCTCGAAGCGCTTAAAACCGAGGAATTCCAGACCATCGCCTACACCGGCGACGATGTCGCCATTAAGCAGAAGCTCGTCGACTATGTCAAGCGTGAGCGCGACGACGAGGATAAGTTCATTCAGGCCTGCGTGGGGAATTTCCCGGCCGACTGCGAGGGGATCATCTCCTTTGCAAACGGCGTGGTGCTGGCGGATGGCACGCGCATTGACGCGAACATGGCCTCGGCGTGGCTGGCCGGCGCGACGGCTGCGGCGGCGGTCAACGAATCGCTGACCTACGACAGCTACGACGGGGCCGACAACGTTACCGAGAAGCTGACGCGCTCGCAGCAGCTTGTCTATAAGAATCAGGGCCTCGGCTGCTTTATTTTCAACAACGGCAGGGCAAAGGTTGAGAGCGACATCAACACGCTCGTGACCTACACGGTGCAAAAGCAGAAGGATTTTGCCAAAAACCGCGTGCTGCGCGTCATCGACGGCGTGTGCGGCGACATTAAGGCGGTGTTCGACGCGTCGTTCGCGGGGGCCGAGCACAACAACGCCAGCGGGCGCAACCGCTTTAAGGCGAGCATCTGCGACTATATGACCGCGTTGCAGAACCAGAACGCCCTTGAGGATTTTGTGGCCGACGATGTGACCGTCGCCGCCGGTGCGGACAAGGACACCGTTGTGGTGAGCCTGCGCATCAAGCCGGTGGACAGCATGGAAAAGGCGAACATCACCGTTCGCGTCAGATAAGAGGAGGAATAGATTATGGAAAAGATCAAGCTTTCGCGCATTCCCGCAGGCCACGACGGCAACGGCTATATCACGCTGGACGGCGGTGTGGTGGCGGCGTTTCGCATCTCGAAAATCTCGGCCCAGCTCGATATCACCAAGGAGAGCCGCCGCTTTTTAGGCGAGGTGATGACCCAGAATGTCGCCAGAGGCATGGCGGGCAGCGGCAGCGTCTCGTATTACCACACGACCGCCGCGCTCGTCGACGCGATGAAGAAGTACCAGAACGGCGGCGGCTACCCCGAGCTGACGCTGCAATATTACGCCGAAGCGCCCGGCAAGGGCCGGTGCGAGGTGGTGCTGCGCAACGTGGTGCTCGAGGCGGTGAGCTTCGGCGCGCTGGACGATTCCTCCGACGACGCGATGGTCAACGAGAGCGCGTTTTCGTTTGATGATTTTGACATCATCGAGCGGTTCTGATTTAGCGGCGGGATTAAGGGAAGATGGCCCGAAGGGCTTTACCGACGGGGCCGATTATCTGATCGGCGCGGTCAAATCCTCAGCGGTGAATTCGGTATTCCCGCGCGCTGCCGCCGGAGATTGGGCTTGGGACCGGCGTTTGCCTTAGGTTTTGACCTTTAAGAAACGCGCTGAAAAGGGGTGGCGGGCAGCCTAAAGGGCCTGCCCGCCACTACCGTTTCGACAAAATACGACATGCCGCGCGAATTTGACGTGAAAATCGGGTCGAAATCGTAACGTTAATTTGCACAAATTTACGCCAAAAAATTGCATAATATGACAAAAAATAGGGCGTTACAGCAAAATATGACGCTCAAAACAGAGCATTTCGACAAAATCTGCCTTCGCGCGCACGCGGTTTTTTCTAAAATGGCACGCGGGTGGGGCTTATACAGCCTATGCACAAAAATATAAAAATATGCCGCTCTTTAGCGGCAAAAGGAGCTGTTTTTTATGAATACCGTTGATTTTATGAGAAAGCTCGCATGCGAGGCCATCCGCACCGAAAGCCCGTGCGAGATTGGCTATGCCACCTGGTTGGGCAATGTGCTGCGCATCGACGCGCTGCCGATGGATGTGCCGCTGGATATGGTGCATATTCCGGCCAAGATGAAGAAGATTGAGGGCAAGCTGACCTGCGAACTTATAGAGGGCGAGGGCGTCGAGATTGAGGGCAGCGGCACGGTGCGCAGCATTAAGCTGACCGATGTGCCGGTGACCATTACCATGGACATGACGCCCGGCGACCATGTGCTGGTTATGCGGCACGCGGGCGGGCAGAAGTTTACGGTTTTGGATAAGTATTGAGGGTAGGCGGGGGGAGAGAGGTTAGGACGCAAAAAAGCGCACAGGAGGCCCTGTGCGCTTTGTAAATGTGTGTTAGCCGAAAAGGCCTTTCTTTTTAGGCTCGTCTTCGACATAGGGGGTATAGGGCTGGTTGTCTTCGTAGAAAAAAGTGTAGTAGGAGTTGATGCTGTTTGGGGCAGATACAACAATGTTTTTAATATTATCATAACCAATTTGAGCGATAAACGTTTCAATAGGAGCTACATATTTGGCTCTTAATGGTGTCGCTTCATCGCAGGATATGCTTGAATCTACTTTAAAAACTTTCATTCGAATCATAAATATAAAACCTCCC
>JAEWBS010000086.1 GCA_023391005.1 Bacillota bacterium
TATGATTAGTCGAGAAACACAAAAACGGCTTGCAAAGTTCAGAACTATTTGCCATAATATAATAGCATTATTGCGTTTGGAGGACCAAAATGACTTCTGCCGTAATTCTCGCCGCCGGAGACGGCAAACGCATGAAATCTTCAAAACAGAAGGTCTGCTGCGAGGTGTTGTTTAAGCCCATGCTGTCATGGGTCCTCGACGCCTGCCGTGAGGCCGACATTCAAAACGGTGACACCTGCGTTGTTGTTTCAGATGCCCCGCGCGGCGTTGCCGAGCTGTTGCCCGCAGGGGTTTGTTCCGCCGTTCAGGCTGAGCGCCGGGGCACCGGCCATGCCGTGCTCTGCGCAATGGATTTTCTTAGAGATGCTGCTGCCCGGGGCGTTTCAGACGTCGCGGTGCTATGCGGTGACGCGCCGTTTGTCGATGCGGATACGCTGACTTCGGCGTTCTCTTTTCACAAAGCGCAGCAAAACGACATTACCGTGCTAACCGCCGTGCTTCCCGACCCGGGGCGGTACGGGCGCATTGTGCGGGAGCAGGGCCGCTTTACGCGCATTACCGAGGCGGCTGACGCCAATCAGGCTGAGCTTGCAATCCACGAGATTAACTCGGGTGCTTATTGGTTTTCCATTTCTTATTTGATATCCTTCCTGCCACTGCTGGGGTCCCAAAACGCGCAGGGCGAGTATTATCTGACCGATCTGGTCGGGCTCGCCACATCATCGGGACGCCGTGCAGGGGCATTTGTTTGTCAGAACCCCGATATTGCGCTGGGCGCAAACGACCGCCGCGCGTTGGCACAGCTCAACCGCGTCGCGCGGGACACGGTACTGGAGCGCCACTATGACAGCGGCGTGGATATTCCGATTGCCGACGGCGTCATTATCGGGCCGGACGTTACGATTGGGCAGGACACCACGATTCTGCCCGGGACCATTCTGTGCGGGAATACCGTCATTGGCGAGGGTTGCGTCATCGGCCCGAACACCCGCATCATCGACTGCGAGGTTGGCGCAGGTTGCGCCATCGATAGCTCACGGCTTGAAAAAAGCCGCGTGGGTGCACAGGTGCGTATCGGCCCGTTTGCACAGCTTCGGCCCAACTGCGATATCGCCGACGGTGTTAAAATTGGCAATTTCGTCGAGCTTAAAAATTCTACGGCAGGCGAAAAAACCTCTTTTGCGCATCTGACCTACATAGGGGACAGCGATTTTGGCGCGCACATCAACGTGGGCTGCGGTGTTGTCACCGTCAATTATAACGGCCGCGAAAAGTTTAGAACCGTGGTGGAGGACGACGCCTTTATTGGCTGCAACGCCAATCTGATCGCCCCGGTTCGAGTTGAAAGGGGCGCTTATATCGCCGCCGCCACGACCGTCACCGCCGACGTGCCGTCCGACGCACTCGCCGTAGGGCGGGTTAAACAAACCATCTACCCGGGCCGCGCGGTCTATTACCGTAAAAAATAGCCGGCGGGCGACAGGTCTTAAATCTTATTATATTTTCTGGGAAATTCGGCACACGGCCGTTTCCATATAAATTTAAATTCATGGGGAACATGAGGGAGAGTTTATCATGAACATTCATGGCAAGGACATTAAAATTTTCAGTTGCAATGCGAACAAGCCGTTCGCCGAGCAGATTGCCCGTTCACTTGGCCTGCCGCTTGGGGATCTGCAGGTGAAAACCTTTTCCGACGGCGAAATTGCCCTTTCGATCAACGAATCGGTTCGCGGCTCGGACGTTTTTGTGGTGCAGTCCACATGTCAGCCGGTCAACAACAACTTAATGGAGCTGCTTATCGCCATCGACGGCTTCAAGCGTGCCTCGGCGGGCCGCATCACCGCCGTTATGCCTTATTTCGGCTACGCCCGTCAGGACCGCAAGGCCAAGGCGAGAGATCCGATTTCGGCAAAGCTGGTGGCCGACCTCATCACCACCGCGGGCGCCGACCGGGTACTGACGATGGACCTTCACGCGGCGCAGATTCAAGGCTTTTTCAATATTCCGGTAGACCACCTGCTCGGGGTTCCGCTGCTCAGCAAGTATTATACTGAAAAGTTTAAGGACATCCCCAATGACCAGCTCGTTGTCGTCTCCCCCGATCTGGGCTCGGTCACGAGAGCAAGAAAATTTGCCGAGCGTATCGACGCCAGCCTTGCCATTATCGACAAGCGCCGCCCCACCGCGAACGTCTCGGAGGTCATGAACATTATCGGCGACGTCCGAAATAAGACCTGCGTGATCATCGACGACATGGTCGACACGGCAGGCACCCTTTGCAATGCCGCTAATGCGCTGGTCACCAAGGGCGGCGCCAAAGAGGTTTATGCGGGTGCGACCCACGGTGTGCTGTCCGGCCCGGCGCTCGACCGCATCGAGGAGAGCGTTCTTAAAGAGATGGTGCTGCTTGACACGATTCCGATGCTGCACAACACCGCCTCGGGCAAGCTCAAGGAGCTGACCGTTGCCCCGGTGTTCGCCGAGGCGATCAACCGCATCTACTCCGATCGTTCGGTCTCGCCGCTGCTTGCTTAAAGCGCGTCCATATCGATTCATCTTACAGCGGGGCTTGTAGTGCAAGTCCCGCTGCATTGTCTTTTGCTTCTACAAAATCTCTCGTTATTTTATGTTATAGTCAAACAGCTTGGAAATAGAAAACGGGTTGGTGGGGGTATTTTGTGTCTCGCAAGGCGACAACGCGGCGGGTCGTAAAATGTCGTGGTTAAACTTGTTGTTCAAATACGCAATCCTTAAGTTCAACCGCATACAAGCAAGATGCTGTTATCAATTAAAATGATAAACTGCCCCTGCTTGTGGACCACTAAGACAATTCCAATTGACAGGTTGTTTGACTATCAGCTCTAAACGAAAGGACGCTGTCATGGCAGACATATTTGAACTGTTTAAGCAGATTGGCGCGAATAAGCCCGCGTTGCCTGCGGGCCCGGCGGAATATATTGTTGCCTGCTTGGGCAACCCCGGCCGCCAGTATGAAAATACCCGCCACAATGTCGGCTTTATCGCCGCTGATATTATCGCTGAAAAGCGCGGCTTTAAAATGGACCGTTTAAGATTTCAGAGTCTGACCGGCGAATGCATGGTGTCGGGCAAAAAAGTCCTGTTCTTAAAGCCTTCGACCTTTATGAACCTATCGGGGCAGGCGGTTGTTGAGGCGATGAATTTCTATAAGGTGCCGATTGAGCGGGTCATCATTATTCACGACGATGTGGCGCTCCCACCCGGTCGGCTGCGCGTGCGGCCAACCGGCTCGCACGGCGGGCACAACGGTCTGAGGAACATCATCGCCCTCACCGGTAAGGAGAATTTCCCCCGCATCAAAATCGGCGTGGGCGACAAGCCGCACCCCGATTACGATATGGCTGACTGGGTGCTCAGTGTGCCCGAGGCCGAAGACCGCAAGCTGATCGAACAGGCGATCTTAAAAACAGACGACATTGTTGAGCTGCTGGTGGCAGGCAGGCTCAATGATGCGATGAACAGGTATAACGGCGCATGAAGCTTTCAGGTGTTTTAGCGCGATCGGCACAATTTCAAACACTGATCAAGGGGGTATCCGCCGGGAACACCCCCTTTGGTTGCGTGGGGCTTTCGCATATTCACAAGGCGCATTTCGTTGCCGGTCTGCGGCAGCATTTTGACGCGCCGGTGCTGCTGATTGCCCCCGACGAACCCTCGGCGGTGCGACTTTTTGAGGATAGTCGTGCACTGCTGCCAAATGAAACAGTGCTGCACTTCCCGACCAAGGAACTGATGCTGCACCCCGCTGAGGCGATCAGCCGTGAGTATGAATTTGCCCGGCTCGGCTGCTTAGAGGCGCTGCGCTGCGGCCCCGCGGTGGTCATCGCCTCGGTTGAAGCGGCGCTGCAATATACGATCAGCCCCGAGGCGCTTCTTACCCGCAGTGCACTGATCAAGGGCAGCTTTGGGGGCGGACTCGACGGATTGGTCGCGCTGCTGTTCGCGGCGGGATATACCCGCTGCGAGCAGGTCGAGGGGGTGTGTACCTTCGCGGTGCGCGGCGGCATTGTCGATTTCTTCTCGCCCGCGCTGCCCGAGCCGGTGCGGGTGGAGTTTTGGGGCGACGACATCGACTCGATCTGTTTCTTCTCGCCCGACACGCAGCGGCGCGGTGAGTTCGCCGACGAAATTATGATTACTCCCGCGCGGGAGGCGCTGCCGCCCGAGGGGGGCCTACTCCCGCTGCTCGAGACGCTGCTCGCCCAGCAAAAAAAGAGCGGTCCTGCCGCCGAGTCGCTGTCTGGCCTGATCGAGTCGGTGCGTGCCGATGTGGCCCCCGGATCGCTCGACCGTTTTCTGCCGATCTTATACGGCCAGCCTTTTACGCTGTTTGAGCACCTGCCCGAGAACGGGCTGCTGCTGATCTCCGACCCCGCCGCCTGCCGCGAGGGGTTGACCGCGGCGCTTTGGCAGCTTAACGAGGATGTCGTCTCGCTGCTTGAGCAAGGCGTCTGCTTCTCGGGTTGCGACCGCTTTTCGGGTGACTTTGACGACCTGCTCTGCGCGGCTGCCGACAAACGCAGCGTTATTTTAGATACCTTTGCCCGCTCGGTGCCGGATCTGCGGCTGCGTGGGCTGCTCAATGTTCACGCGCTGGCGCTGGCCCCATGGGGCGGCGAGCTTGAGCATTTGCTCGAGGATCTGCGCCCGTATCTGCACAGCGGTTATGCGGTGGCGGTGCTGCTGCCAACCCGGCGCGGGTGCGAGGCGCTGGTACGCGACCTCATCGCCGAGGGGCTGGACGCCGCCTACGCCGAAAGCCCCACTTTTGCGCCGGGCGTCACGGTCACCGACCTGACCATCTCGGCGGGTTTTGAATACCCGGAGGAGAAGGTTGCCGTCATCAGCCACGCACGCGCGGCAGCGCCGCCCAGGCGCGTTAAAAAGCGGCGGGCGGCCGACGCGATCCGCTCGCTTTCCGACCTGACCGAGGGGGATTACGTCGTCCACGCCACCCACGGCATCGGCGTTTTTTCAGGCATTGTCAAGCGCGAGGTGCTGGGCGTTGTCAAGGATTATATCAAGATTCGCTATCACGGCACCGACACGCTGTTTGTGCCGGTCACGCAGCTCGATCTGGTCAGCAAATATATCGGCAAGTCGGAGGACGGTGTCGTCCGGCTCTCGCGTCTGGGCTCGCCCGAGTGGCAAAAGACCCGCGCCCGGGTGCGAGCGGCGGTCGCCGATATGGCCGAGGAGCTAACGGCGCTCTACAAAAAACGCCTTGTCGCATCGGGCTTCGCCTTCTCGGAGGATACGGATTGGCAGCGCGATTTTGAGCTGCGCTTCCCCTATGACGAAACCGATGATCAGCTGCGCTGCATCGCCGAGATCAAAGAGGATATGCAGTCTCCCCGCCCGATGGACCGCCTGCTCTGCGGCGACGTGGGTTTTGGCAAGACCGAGGTGGCGATACGCGCCGCTTTTAAATGCGTCAACGACTCTAAGCAGTGCGCCGTGCTTGTGCCCACGACCATTCTCGCGTGGCAACACTACCAGACCTTTCAGAAGCGTATGGAGGGCTTCCCAATCCGCATTGAGCTGCTCTCGCGTTTTCGTTCCCCTAAGCAGCAGGCCGAGGTGATCCGCCAGCTCAAAACCGGCGAGGTCGATATCGTCATCGGCACCCACCGTCTGCTGCAAAAGGATGTGGAATATAAAGATCTGGGCCTCTGCGTCATCGACGAGGAGCAGCGCTTTGGCGTCGCGCATAAGGAACGCTTTAAGCAGCTGCGCGAATCGGTGGATGTGCTGACGCTGTCGGCAACGCCGATTCCCCGTACCCTGTCGATGGCGATGAGCGGCATCCGCGATATGTCGATCATCGAGGAGGCCCCGCAGGACCGCCACCCGGTGCAGACCTATGTGATGGAGCATGACTGGCTCGTGATCGGCGAAGCGCTCAAACGCGAGCTGCGGCGCGGCGGTCAGGCGTTCTATCTGCACAACCGCACCGAATCAATCGACGGCTGCGCGGCCCGTCTGCGCGAGATGCTGCCCGAGGCGCGCATCGCCACCGCACACGGCAAGATGACCGAAGAGCAACTCTCAAAAATCTGGCAGTCGCTTGTTGACCGCGAGACCGACATTCTTGTCTGCACGACCATCATCGAAACGGGCGTCGACGTGCCCAACTGCAACACGCTGATCATCGAGGACGCCGACCGCATGGGCCTATCGCAGCTCTATCAGCTGCGCGGACGGGTCGGGCGTGCGACCCGCCGCGCGTTTGCGTACCTGACCTTCCGCCCGATGAAGGCGCTGACCGAAATCGCCGCCAAGCGCCTAAACGCTATCAAGGAATTTACGGCGTTCGGCTCAGGCTTTCGCATCGCGATGCGCGACATGGAAATTCGCGGTGCCGGCAGCGTTCTAGGCGCGCAGCAGCACGGGCATATGGAGGCGGTGGGCTACGAGATGTATCTGCGCCTGCTCTCAGAAGCGGTCGCCGAATCTAAGGGCGAGCCGGTGCAAAAAAATGCCGAATGTCAGGTCGATATTCCGGTCGCCGCGCATATCCCCGAGGATTATATCGACAGTCTCTCGCTGCGGCTCGATGTTTATAAAAAGATTGCCGCCATTACAAACGAGGCCGAATCGACCGAGGTGCTCGACGAGCTGATCGACCGCTTCGGAGACCCGCCCAAGACGGTAGCCGGCCTTGTGGATGTGGCGCTCGTGCGCAACCGTGCCGCCGCGCTTGGCATCCGTGAGATCTCTCAGCGCAACGGGCAGATGCTGTTTTATTTTGAACACATCAACCCCGAGCTGGCCGCCACCGTCGCCGGGCGCTTAAAGGGCCGCGTGCTGGTCAACGCGGGCGACAAGCCCTATATCGCGGTGCGCATGGCAAACGAAAGCGATTCGATTAACACCATCCGCGAGACGCTCGACGCTGCAGAGGGGCTGTAGCAGTCGTCCGGATGCATGCGCCTTTTTGTGAATCCACCACTTCAATTTAAAAAAGCTGCACGCGCCAACCGGTCGTGCAGCTTTTTCTTTTAGCGCAATATTCAAATTTTTTAATTTAGTTGCCAGATCTGGATAATTATAGCGTGATAAAAACACTATATAAAAAAGAAGGAGCGATCATTATGAAGCGCGCCATTTTTATAATGCTTTTAGTTATATTTTTGTTGTTTTTATCAAATTGTAATAATTTCGTTGATATGGCTGATCTAAATACACCCTCATCGACAGCTAAAAATAGCGGGACTACCGAAAGCGCCCCCGCAGAGTCACAAGCGGATCTTGCAGTGGACACATCAACGCCCGTGAGCGGCGCCACAGTGCTGGAGCCTACCGCTTCAGGCACATCTGCTGCATCCAGCGATAATAACGGCAGTCAGGTCGTTATCAGCAACACGGCACTCTCAGATGTGCCCGATCTGCCACACCCCACACATGAGGTTACGCTTCCAGCCGCGATACCCAACTACACCACTGAAGAGAATATCTTGAGTAATACGCTGGCAACGACCTACCGCGGCGAGCGTTTGCACTCTATCTATGCGCTCGACGTTAAAAACCACCTCACCGCACGCTACAATATCGCCGCAGCGATGACAAGCTTTGATGAGCGCTATTTTGCCGCGCTGCTTGAAAACGCCGACGCCACCCCCAAAGCTGCCGACCACGCGTTCATCCTGTTCACCGACAAGGGGCGGCATTATATTTATCTTGATCAGGGTGCATCGCCTGAGCTGATCACAATTTGGGAAGCGATCTATAGCAGAGATGCCCCGAAAAATATGCACTGGCTGACCCACATGACCACAAGTAAAATTGTAAAAATCGGCTTTGGTGGTTGGAGCCGCGACGCCGATACATCCATCCGCCTGACAGTGGAGGATAGCGCCACCATCGCCGAAATTTCAGATTTCCTTAAAGCCCACTTGACCGTCAACGCCCAAAAGCCGATTGAACTATTTGATGGGGCTTTTAATCCATCGATGGTGGCGGGTTTATACGATTTGATCATAGAATTTGACAACGGCATCCGGTATTTTCTCATGGGCTACGGCGACTATGGTCAGACCGATATGGGCGGCTCTCACATCAGCATTTATACGAGCGATTTGGGTAAAACCATCTCTTACACCCTCAACGAGGGTGCGGCGGGACATCTGCGCGATCTTATGGAAGAAAGGCAGATAGAATTCTGGCAGAAAAACGGTTACCCCACTCGAATGAATGTCAAAATTCTACCCGCCAACTCCGCTGACAGTAAGCTCGTTTACAGTAAAGATTTAAAGGTGCCGTTGCGCGTCACAAACGGCAGCGAGAGAACGATTACCGTCACGACCGACTTTGTAACCCGGCGATACCGCCCCAGTGAGCGAGATTGGGAATACATCCCCTGGGGCGAGGGGCATTTCGGGGAGGTGTCAGCCAGTATCCCCGCAAAGAGCAGCGCCGAGATCGAGATTCCGTTTGGTGTATTCGATCTG
>JAEWBS010000123.1 GCA_023391005.1 Bacillota bacterium
ACATCATCGGCCGCCAGCTCAAATATTTTTGCACCTCCGACTATGTCGGTCAGGGCCTGCCGCATTTGATGCCCAAGGGCGCGAAGCTGTTCCAGATTCTCAACCGCTACATTCAGGATAAGGAAGAAAACGAATACGGCTATGTTATGACCCGCACGCCGCTGATGGCAAAGTCCGACCTTTACAAAGTCTCGGGCCACTGGGATCATTACAAGGACGGCATGTTTGTGCTGGGCGACGAGGAGAAAGACAAGGAAGTGTTCGCGCTGCGCCCGATGACCTGCCCGTTCCAGTATCAGGTCTATTTAAACGATATGCACTCCTACCGCGACCTGCCGATCCGCTACGGCGAGACGTCGACGCTGTTTAGAAACGAAGCCTCGGGCGAGATGCACGGCCTGATCCGCGTGCGCCAGTTCACCATCTCCGAGGGCCATCTGATCATGCGCCCCGAGCAGCTTGAGGAGGAGTTCCGCAGCTGCGTCCGGCTGCTTCAGGAGGTTATGACCGACCTCGGTCTCATCGACGATCTGTCCTACCGCTTCTCAAAGTGGGATCCCAACGATACCGAAAAGTATATTGGCACCCCCGAGATGTGGGACGAGGCGCAGGGTCTGATGCGTAATATCCTCGATCACATGGGCATTCCCTATAAAGAGGCTGTCGGCGAGGCCGCCTTCTACGGCCCCAAGCTCGACGTTCAGATTAAGAACGTGCACGGCAAAGAGGATACGCTGATCACCGTTCAGATAGACCTTATGCTTGCGCGGCAGTTCAATATGACCTATATCGACGCCGATGGCGAAAAGAAATACCCTTATATCATCCATCGCACGTCGCTGGGCTGCTACGAGCGCACGATGGCGCTGCTGCTTGAAAAGTATGCGGGTGCGCTGCCGATGTGGCTCTCGCCCGAGCAGGTGCGGGTGCTGCCCATCGGCGACAACCAGAGCGGTTACGCCAACGAGGTGGCCAAAAAGCTGCGCGCCAAGGGCCTGCGCGTGACGGTCGACGAGCGTCGCGAGAAGATCGGCTATAAGATCCGCGAGGCACAGCTCGAGAAAATCCCCTACATGCTGGTTATCGGCGAGAAGGAGATTGAGGCTGGCGGCGTGGCCGTCCGTTCCCGCAAAGAGGGCGACAAGGGCACTATGCCGGTCGACGCCTTCATCGCGGCCGCCGTGGTGGAAGTGGAATCTAAAGCAAAGTAAAACAGCCAACCGGCACAGCCGCCGGGCGAGACAAAATCTGTCTTGCCCGGCGGTTTTTTCGCGCTCTCCTATAAATTTATCCATCATATGCAATATTTATAAAAAAATCCGGCACTGATAAAGCAGTCATGACAAACAGTTGAAAAGAGGATTTGACGCATGAAGTTATTCAAAAAGTCTGTTGTGGCGGCGCTTTTACTGCTGCTAACCGCGGTTTTATTGCTGCCCGGCTGCACCCAAAAGGCTGACAGGACCACCTTTTCCGCCACGATTATGCGGGTGGACGATCGGGCGATCTTGGTGCGCCCCGCGCAGGAGACGGGCGAATATAAAAGTGCCGACCTGATTTCGGTGGGCCTTTCCGATGCGGAAATGACCGACGCCAAGGGCGGCGCACTCACGATGTCGGCGCTGTCGGTCGGCTTGAAGGTGGATATCACCTACGGCGGCGCGATTCTGGAAAGTTATCCCGCGCAGATCGTCGACTGCACCAAGCTGGTGGCCCATGTCAGCCCGACCCAGACGCCCAACCCCATGATTGCGTTCGACACACCCGATTTCAGATTTGTCGCGGGCTTTGCGCTTGAGGGCATGCCCGAGACGATCAGTACCGACGGTGTGTGGCTGATTTCAGGTAAGCTCGCACAGCTCGACATCAGCACGGCCGACGGCGCCGAGGGCATGCTGCGCTGCGCGAAAAATACGGGGGAGGATATCAGCGGATTATACGGCATCAGCTTTGAGGCGCACAGCTTCAAACGGTTTGACGATGTGACTGTCGAACTGTTATACACTCAAAACGGTAAGGCGCTTGCCCGCTGGCAGCGCGACGGCTATGACTTTGTACTGTGGTTCCCCGAGATTGAGACCGACGCCTTTACGGCGGCGGCCCAAGCGGTGGTTGGCGGGGTCAGGGCAGTCGAGGGCTTTTAGTCAGGCGCGCCGCAAATGCGGTTGAGGCTTATAAAAATGGATACCAAGAGATGACACCATGCCGATTTAATTGAATTTTAAAGGAGAGTAAGTATGAAGAAGATTATTCCGATGGCGCTTGCTGTGCTGCTGGTCGCAGCGTTGTTTGCCTGTACACAGAACACCGGCGCGCCCGTTCAGGACAGCGGTGCGAACGAATCGAGCAGCGCGGAAGAGCAGCAAAGCGCCGCGCCCGGGCAGCCGTCTGAAGCGCCTTCCTCCGAGACGCCCCAAACGCCTGTTGACCCCGCCGAGCAACCGGGAGACGACGATAAGATAAAAGCCGACAAAGAAAGCGTGCTGCTGCAAGCGCCGTCTGAGGTGCGCTTTGGCGAGACGGCAACCGCCACGCTGATTAACGCCAGCGACTACGAGATTTTTTTTGGCGCGGAGTATCGCTTTCAATATTACGTCAACGGCGCTTGGGCGGCACTTAATTACCGCGAGGGAAAAGAGCGGGCCTTTATCGCCATTGCGTATATCCTCCAATCAGGCGATGAGAGCACCTTCGATTTTGTCCTCAACGCCGACGATTACACTATTCCGCTGGGCCCCGGCGAATATCGCCTTGTCAAGAACATCTCCGCGGATAACGGCGGCGAAGGCACCTCGTTTGAAGTGACGGCGACCTTTACGATTAAATAGTCAAAAGCGCTTGGAGCGGTGCGAATTGCCGCTTTAAGCGCTTTTTAAATACTTTAATTTAGAAGAAGCCGCGTTTTTTGCCCGACAGGGGTTTGAGCTTGCCGGCTGCCGCGCCGTAACCGAAGCGGGTAGAAAAGCGCTCATGCAGATTATCCTGCAAAAGCTCGCGCACCTCGGCGCGCTGCTGCGGGGTCATGGCTCGGTGGGGCAGCATAATCGACTCGGCGCCGTTGAGATAAAGCAAAAACATGTTGCTCAGCTCAAAGCTTAAAAACAGATCGGCGAGCCGAACCGTCGCGCTCTTGCCGTTGTAGGGGGTATCAATTTTCAGGCTGCCGCGCGCAAAAGTGAGCGTCATCTCTTTATGCAATAGATTCTCTTTGTGCTTGGTATATTTCAATATGCCGTATTCAATCTGTGCGCAGAGCACAATGGCCCAGATCAGATAACCGAGAGCAATGTACGCCGGCAGCATGAATGCCGGGATCATCCCAAGGTAGGAGCCCGCCATGCAGATGGCGGCGACAATGACCGACAGCACAAAAATGCGAAAGCCGATGCGATGCCGGGTCACAGCCGCAAAATAAACCGCCGAGCGGTAATGGGCGATGGAAGGCGCGTAAGTAAAGACAAGGTCGTTCATAATGAAGGGCTCCTTTTACATCCTTTATCGGTTCCAATATTTTCGGTCCAATGTGCGGTATTGAATCGCTTCTGAGACGTGGCTGCTGTCGATGATGTCACAGGCATCAAGATCGGCAATCGTACGCGAGACCTTTAGAATGCGGTCATACCCTCGGGCTGAGAGGCCCAGCCGCTCAAATGCCAACTTTAAAAGCTGCTCGGCATCGGATGTCAGCGGGCAAAATTCCTCGAGCAGCGCGCGCGGAATCGCGCAGTTTGAGGTGATACCCCGCCCTTGAAAGCGTGCGAGCTGGCGGCGTCGGGCATCAGACACCCGCTGCCGCAGCACCGCCGAGCTCTCGCCCGGCGCTTTGCCGGTCAGGCCCTCATAATCGATGGCGGGCACCTCAAGATGAATGTCGATGCGGTCTAAAAGCGGGCCGCTGATCTTGCCCAGATAGCGGCTGATCAACGCGGGGCTGCAATTGCAGGGCTTGGCGGGGTGGCCGTAAAAGCCGCAGGGGCAGGGATTCATGGCCGCGACCAGCATAAACCGGCTCGGGTAGGTGACGCGTGCCCCCACGCGCGAGATGGTCACCTCGCTGTCCTCAAGCGGCTGGCGCAGCCCTTCCATGACGGGGCGCAAAAACTCGGGTAGCTCGTCTAAAAACAACACGCCGTTGTGCGAGAGCGACACCTCGCCCGGCATAGGCCTACTGCCGCCGCCGGTCATGCCTGCCGCCGACACCGAATGGTGCGGAGAGCGAAACGGCCGCTCAGGCACCAGACCCACACCCTTGGGCAGCACGCCCGCGACCGAATGCAGCTTGGTAACCGCTACCTGCTCATCATAGGTCATGTCGGGCAGAATAGAGGGCAGCCGACGCGCCAGCATGCTTTTGCCTGAACCGGGCGGCCCGATGAGCAGTAGGTTGTGCAGCCCCGCCGCCGCGACGGTCAGCGCGCGTTTGGCTTCAAGCTGTCCGCGTACCTCGGCGTAGTCGGGGATGGGCGCAGACAATGGCGAGGCAGACCAATCGAGCGCCGTGCAAAGCGGCAGCCGCGTTTCACCGCGCAGGTGCGCCAGAACCTCTTCGACAGTTTTAGCGGCAAACACCTCGATATCCTGCGCGATGGCGCCCTCGGGAGCGTTCTCGAACGGGATGATCACCGCGTGCAGTCCCAGCGCCTTGGCGCCCAAAATCATCGGCAGCACACCGGTCAGCGGGCGCAGCGCGCCACCCAGCGACAGCTCGCCGAGAAAGCCGGTCTGGTCAAGCTCAGCCTCAAGCATGCCGGCAGCTTTGAGCAGTGCGAGAAAGATTGCGAGATCATAGGCGGTACCGCTCTTTTTTGTGTCTGCAGGGGCCAGATTTAAAACGATGCGCGCCGTCGGGAATTGCATGCCCGCGTTCTTAATCGCTGAGCGAACTCTGTCACGGGCCTCTTTGACGGCGGCGTCGGGCAGGCCGACCACCTCAAAGGCGGGCAGCCCGCGCGAAAGGTCGGCTTCGACCGTGACCAGATAGGCGTCGATGCCGTTTAATCCAAAGCTATGGGCTTTTGCAAGCATTTCGTCGCCCCCTTTCGGCAACATGTGAGTTTATTATAACGTTGTTTATCTAAAATTACAACGATGAAAGCGGTTTTGCCCACGATACGCTTTGATCGGCATTGACAAAGCCGGGTCGGACACATTATGATTACGTTAACTGGAAAAAATGACAAGTTAAAAGGGGATCCCTTGAATTCTAAATGCCGCCCGGCGGCAAAACGTTACCCGCATTTCAAAGCGTTGGGAGATGGGACCTATGCACCGCAATAAGCTCGTCGTCGTCGGGGTCGGACATGTCGGCTCATGCGTTTTAGCCGACGCGATGAAAACCGGTCTGTTCGCCGAAATCGGCGTCATTGATATTTTAGAGAAGGTCGCCTACGGCGAGGCGCTCGATCAGGCACAGGCGACAGCCCTGACCTATATGAACCATGTCGATGTCAAAAGCGGCGGCTATGAACAGTGCGCCGACGCCGATGTGATCATCGTGGCCGCGGGGCCCAGTATTATTCCAAACCCCGACAACCCGCAGGGGCAGCCCGACCGCACGCTGCTGACCGCCACCAACAGCGCGGTCATCCGCGAGGTGATGACCGGCATTACCGCCCACACGCGGGACGCGGTTATCATCCTAATCACCAATCCGCTCGATACGATGGTTTATATCGCTGAAAACGAGTTTGGCTACCCCGCCGGGCGGGTGTTCGGCACCGGGACGATGCTCGACTCGGCGCGGCTGCGCAGACTGGTGGCCGATACCTGCAACATCGACCCTAAGTCGGTGACCGGCTATATGATGGGGGAGCACGGCGGCACGGCCTTCCCCGTATTGAGCCATCTCAGCGTCGGAGGTATTGCGTTTGACGCGCTGGAGCACTATTTTGAAGCGGCGCGAGCTATCAAAGACCCCGAGCGGGTGCGGTCGCTGGTCGTCGGCGCCGCCTATGATGTTCTTAATAACAAGGGCTGGACCAACGCGGGCGTCGCGCAGGCGGCCATCACGATGGCCAAGGCCGTTTTGCTCGACGAGCGGAGCGTTTACCCCGCCTGCACCACGCTGCGCGGTCAGTACGGGCACGACGGCGACGTGGCGTTGAGTATGCCCTGCGTCATCGGGCGCACGGGCATTTTAAAGCAGTTGCCCGTCCGCCTCAACGCGTGGGAGACTGAGCGCCTCGCTGCTTCAATCGCGTTTATTCAGGCGACGATGCGCGACGCGAAAACCGGCCCGGGCTTTACACAACCATACTAATATCCGACGGAAATCACGATGTTTTTGCGGTCTTTTGGTCGCCTGACCACGTTGTTCTCCTTGGCGGGCAGCAGCCCACGGCAGCGTTCGCCTTGCCAGACAGCAAAAAGCCTCGCAAATCTATTTGCGCTTTCTATTGGATGTTAGTATAAAACGGCATACCAGCCGTTGATAGACTTATTTATACAAGGGGGATCAGACATGGACGCATTTGCAAAATATCAACAGTGGAAAAACACCCCGCTGGAGGACGGCGACCTGACCGAAGAGCTTGGCCGCCTTGAGGGCGACGAAACTGAGATTTACGAGCGGTTTTATACCGACCTGACCTTTGGCACGGCGGGGCTGCGCGGCAAGCTGGGCGCAGGCACCAACAACATGAACATTTACACGGTGCGCCGGGCGACGCAGGGCATTTGCAGCTGGCTGCGTCAGCAAAAGCAAGGCGGCTCGGCGGCGATTGCCTACGACAGCCGCAATAAATCAAAGCTGTTTGCCGAGGCGACGGCCTGTGTCTTTGCGGCGAATGGAGTCAAGGTCTATTTGTACCCCGAGGTGACCCCCACGCCGATGCTGTCGTGGGCGGTGCGGTACTACGGCTGCGACACCGGCGTCGTCGTCACCGCCAGCCACAACCCCGCTGAATATAACGGCTATAAGGCCTATGACGAGACGGGCTGCCAGATCGCCAGCGAAATGGCCGACGGCATTTATAATTGCATCTTGGAGACCGACCTGTTCACCGGCGTCAAAACGATGCCCTATGAGGACGCGGTGAAGGCGGGGCTGATCGTCATGGTCGACGACGAGGCTGTCAATGCCTATTTTGAGCGGGTTCGCGCCTGCCGCTGCTTCCCCGACGCGGTTGAAGGCTCGGGCTTAAAGCTCGTTTACACGCCGCTCAATGGCGCCGGGAATCTGCCGGTGCGCCGCATTTTGAGCGAGATCGGCATCACCGACCCGATTTTGGTCGAGGAACAGCTGCTGCCCGACGGCAATTTCCCCACCTGCCGCTACCCGAACCCCGAGTTTAAAGAGGCGCTGGAGCTGGGCTTAAAGCTGGCGTCCGAAACGCAGGCCGACCTGCTGATCGCGACCGACCCCGACGCCGACCGCGTGGGCGCGGCGATACGCCACAACGGCGACTATGTTCAGCTGGGCGGAAACGACGTGGGCGTGCTGCTCACCGAGTACATCGCACACGCCAAAACGGTCAACAAGACGATGCCCGAGCGTCCGGTCATGATCAAATCCATCGTCACGACGACGCTGACCGACCGCGTGGCCAACAGCTACGGCATTGAGGTGCGCGACGTGCTAACCGGTTTTAAGAACATCGGTACCGAGATTGCGGCCCTTGAGGCCGCGGGCGAAATAGAGCGATTTATCTTTGCCTACGAAGAGAGCTGCGGCTATCTGGCCGGGCCCTATGTCCGCGACAAGGACGCTGTTGTCACGGCCATGCTGGTCGCTGAAATGGCGGCCTATTACAAAAAGGCAGGCAAAACGCTCATCGACGTGCTCGAGGATATTTATAAGCGCTTTGGCTATTTCTGCAACCATGTGACCAATACCGTCTTCCCGGGGGCCGACGGCATGAAGAAAATGGCCGAGATTATGGATACGCTGTTTGCGGCGCCGCCCAAGGTGCTGGCGGGCTACAACGTGGCCTCCTGCTGCGACTACCGCGCAGGGATCTGCGTCCGCGGCGGGCAGCCGTTCCCGACCGGCCTGCCGCAGTCGGATGTGCTGTCGCTGACGCTCGAGGACGGCAATGTCGTGGTCATCCGCCCCTCGGGCACCGAGCCGAAGCTCAAAACCTATTACATTGTCAGGGGCGAAACCATGGCGCAGGCGCAGTCTGTTTGTGACACGCTTGTAAGCGCTGTGCACAAGTTGTTGGGTTTCTAAAAATTATTTGAAAAAACGGCTTAAAAGCAATTTTGTAAAATGGCATTAACGCCCTACAGAAGTCGCTTAATTCCAAAAAAATAATTCAAAAAACAACTTGCAATTGGACAAACGGTATGTTATTATAATATACGCATTTGTAACAGGTTTTTTGAAAGAGGTGACAATAGTGAAAGAGGGAATTCATCCTCATTACGATGCGACGACCATTCGTTGCGCATGTGGCGAGGTCATCGAG
>JAEWBS010000064.1 GCA_023391005.1 Bacillota bacterium
TAGTTTATTAGTATTCATTTTACATAAAATCTTTCGCATTTGCAACATAAAATCGAATTTATCTTGTAAATAATTGTGGAAATTATGAGATGCCACAGTATTTCGTCCGCTTTTAGTGCACAAAATCAAGTCAGACATGGCGTCGGATCGGCTTATTCTCGCGCTTTGCGGCCCGTTATGGCTATTGTGCCCCCTGCGCGTCAATTACCCGGCAATGGTTGTTTTTTACTGCTATCGGTGCTATACTTGTCCAATGTATGTCAAATCCATACCCCAACGGAGGAATTGCTATGAAAAAGAAGACGTTTTATATCACGACACCCATTTATTATCCTTCCGATAAGCTGCACATCGGGCACAGCTACTGCACCGTTGCCACCGATGTGATGGCCAGATATAAGCGAATGCGTGGATTTGACGTGATGTTCCTAACCGGCACCGACGAGCACGGTCAGAAGATTGAAGAAAAAGCCGCTGCGGCCGGTGTCACGCCGCAGGAATATGTCGACCAGATTGTGGACGGCATTAAAAAGCTCTGGCAGCTCATGAACATCTCAAACGATCGGTTCGTCCGCACCACCGACGACTATCATGTCGAATCGGTGCAGAAAATTTTTAAAGACCTTTTTGACCGGGGCGAGATCTATAAGGGCTCTTATCAGGGCAAATATTGTACGCCCTGCGAATCGTTCTGGACCGAGAGCCAGCTTGTCGACGGCAAATGCCCCGACTGCGGCCGCGAGGTCAAGGACGCCGAGGAGGAGGCCTATTTCTTCCGCCTGTCTAAATATGCCGACCGGCTGATGAAGTTCTATTATGAAACAAACCCGACCTTTATTGAGCCGGTCTCCCGCCTTAACGAGATGGTCAATAACTTCATCAAGCCCGGCTTAGAGGACCTGTGCGTCTCGCGCACCTCGTTTAAGTGGGGCATTCCGGTTACGTTTGACCCCGGACACATCGTCTATGTGTGGGTCGACGCGCTCTCTAATTATATCACAGCGTTGGGCTATGGCAACGACCGCTACCACGATTACGAAAAATATTGGCCCGCCGACGTGCATTTTGTCGGCAAGGAGATCACCCGCTTCCATACCATCATCTGGCCCGCCATGCTCATGGCGCTTGAGCTGCCGCTGCCTAAAAAGGTGTTCGGCCACGGCTGGCTGCTGCTGGAGGGCGGCAAAATGTCCAAGTCGAAGGGCAACGTCGTCGACCCCGTCGTGCTTTGCGAGCGTTATGGTGTCGACGCGATCCGCTACTTTTTGCTGCGCGAATTCCCGTTTGGCTCGGACGGCGTCTTTTCAAACGAGGCGCTGATCACCCGCATCAACGCCGATCTGGCCAACGATCTGGGCAACCTCGTGTCGCGCACACTTTCGATGGGCGAACGCTATTTCGGCCAGATGCTGCCGCAGGACCGCCGCTTCGTCACCCCCGACGAACAGCTTGTCGCCATGCTGGATAACGTGCGCGAGCAATATTCTAATCTGATGGAGAGCTTCACCTTTCAGTCGGCGCTGGCCGAGGTGTTCAAGGTGATCTCGCGCGCCAACAAATATATCGACGAGACCGAGCCATGGGCGCTGGGCAAAAATCCCGACGAGACCGACCGCCTCGCCGCCGTTATTTATAACCTGCTTGAGACAATCCGCATCTGCGCCGCGCTGCTGGTGCCCTTTATGCCCGATACCTGCGAGAAGATCTTCACGCAGCTGGGCTGCTGCGAGGAGGACCGCAGCTACGAACGCGCAATTTATTACGCCAACACCGGCTATTGCTTTAACAAAACCTGCAACCTTTTCCCGCGTATCGACCTGAAAAAGGAGCTGGATTTGTTGGCGCAGCATACGGCTGAGCGCGCGGTCGCCGCAGCGTCCGTCGCCAAGGACGGCTGCAACAATAAGCCGCAGGAGCCCAAGGTCGAGGGCGTGATCTCGATAGACGATTTTATGAACGTCAAGCTCGTCGTCGCCAAAATCACCGCGTGTGTGCCGGTGCCTAAGTCGGACAAGCTGTTGCAGCTGGCGTTAGACGACGGCTCGGGCAAGCCCCGTCAGGTGGTCAGCGGTATTCACACCTGGTATGAGCCCGAGGCGCTTATTGGCAAAAAGGTGGCGGTTGTCGCCAACCTCAAGCCCGCCAAGCTGCGCGGCGTGATGAGCGAGGGGATGATTCTCGCCGCCGATATCGGCGACGCCGCCCGCGTACTGTTCATTGACGACGCCGTTCCCTGCGGCGCGAGGATTCGATAAAGATGGCCTGTTTCTTTGATTCGCACGCCCACTATGATCAAAAACGCTTCGATGACGACCGAGAGGCCGTCATCGCGTCTTTACGCCCGAATGGCGTGGGGGCGGTGCTCAATTCCGCGAGCGATATTGCCTCGAGCGAGGCGGCGCTCTCTCTGGCGAAGCAACACCTCTTTTTCCGCGCGTCGGCTGGGGTGCACCCCCACGCGGCCGCTGAGCTGGACGATGCCGCCCTGCTGAGAATCGAGCAGCTCTGCCGCGCACCCGAGGTGGTTGCCATCGGTGAGATCGGGCTGGACTACTATTACGATTACGCGCCCAGAGAGGTTCAAAAAGAAGCCTTTCGCCGTCAGCTGGCACTCGCACAAGAGCTGGATTATCCTGTGATCATCCACAGCCGTGACGCGGCGCAGGATACCTTTGATCTTGTTAAAGAGTTTCGCCCCCGCGGCGTTGTGCACTGTTTTTCGGGCTCGGCCGAGCTGGCCCGGGAATATACCGCCATGGGGCTATACCTCGGCTTTACGGGTGCCATCACCTTTCAAAACGCCAAAAAACCGTTTGCGGCCGCCGCCGCAACGCCGCTTTCGCAGCTTTTGATCGAAACCGACTGCCCCTATATGGCACCGGTGCCGTTTCGGGGGCGACGCAGTGACTCGACCATGCTGCCCGCAACCGCCGCCGTGCTGGCCGCAGCCCAAAATTGTGATGTTGATACGATTGCGCGTGCAACCTGGCAAAATGCCGTACGTTGCTTCTCTCTGGAGGGCTGGAATCCGCAGCCCTGATAACGCCTCTTGTGGGCAGTGGGGGTGCGGCGGTTTTGAATCGTCGACATCGAATGAAACACCTATCTCAGAGGTCTGATTTTCGCTGGCTGTGTATTCACCCCGCCCAAAAAAGTCTTGTCACTCAGGCGTGTTTTGCGCCTTTTATGCCGCGCATATGCAGGAGCATTTGTTTCGCCTTCATTTAATGGCAAAGACCCTTTGAAAATAGCGGGTCTTTGCCATTAATTTTTTGTAAAAAGACTTTCACCGCAAGTTTTGATGCATTTTATTTATTTTCGGCCCCCCTTATGCATACTCAGCGTTTTGCAGGACATTTTATCGTTATAGCCCTTGATTTTAGTGCTTTGCAGTGATAATTGAAATATTTTGTTGTTATTATTGCTAATTTGGCACCCTGTGTTGCTTTTGTTTTTTACGTTTAAAAATATTTTTGCAAGAATAATGTCTTGAATTACTTCAAGGAACGTGCTAAGATGTGCTTATGGACAAAAACTTTTTGCAAGTTTTCTGTCAATGCGGCGTATCCATTAATACAATCACGATTTATTGATTGGGAGGATTTTAAGAGATGAACGCATATGTCGAAAGTGTAATCGAAAAGGTCAAGAAGAAGTACCATTATGAGCCCGAGTTTGTACAGTGTGTTGAAGAAGTTTTCAGCTCCCTTTCCCCTGTTGTGGATGCTCACCCCGAATATGAGAAGGTTGACCTGCTCGGCAGAATGGTCGAGCCGGACAGAATGATTTCTTTCCGCGTCACCTGGGTGGACGACAAGGGCCAGACCCAGACCAACACCGGCTACCGCTGCCAGTTCAACGGCGCCATTGGCCCGTACAAGGGCGGCCTGCGTTTCGCCCCCAACGTTAACCCCAGCATCGTCAAATTCCTCGGCTTCGAGCAGGCCTTTAAAGATTCGCTGACCTCCCTGCCCATGGGCGGCGGCAAGGGCGGCTCCGACTTTGATCCCACCGGCAAGTCCGACGGCGAAGTCATGCGCTTCTGCCAGTCCTTCATGAGCGAGCTCTATCGCCACATCGGCCCCGATGTTGACGTTCCCGCCGGCGACCTTGGCGTTGGCGCGCGTGAGATCGGCTACCTCTATGGCCAGTACAGAAGACTGCGCGGCGCGTTTGAGAACGGCACCATCACCGGCAAGGGCATGTCCTTTGGCGGCTCGCTGATTCGCCCCGAAGCCACCGGCTACGGCGCTGTCTACTACCTCAACGAGGTTCTCAAGCACGAGAACGACACCATTGAGGGCAAAACCGTTGCGCTTTCCGGCTTTGGCAACGTCTCTTGGGGCGCTGTTAAGAAGCTGGCTGAGCTGGGCGCCAAGCCTGTGACCCTCTCCGGCCCCGACGGCTATATCTATGACGCCGACGGCATCATCACCGAAGAGAAGATCAACTATATGCTTGAGATGCGCGCCTCGAACCGCAACAAGGTTCAGGATTATGCCGACAAGTTTGGCTGCAAGTTCGTCGCCGGCGAAAAGCCCTGGGGCGAGAAGGTTGACATCATCATGCCCTGCGCCATGCAGAACGACGTCAACATGGAGTCGGCCAAGAAGATTGTCGCCAACGGCGTTAAGTACTACATCGAAGTTGCCAACATGCCCACCGTCAACGAGGCGCTGGTCTACCTGATGGGTCAGGAAGGCGTCATCGTTGCGCCCAGCAAGGCTGTTAACGCCGGCGGCGTGTCGGTTTCCGGCCTTGAGATGAGCCAGAACTCGATGAGATACAACTGGACCGCCGAAGAGGTCGACGCCAAGCTCAAGCAGATCATGAAGCAGATTCATGACAACTCGGTTGAGTGCGCAGAGCGCTACGGCCTTGGCTATGATCTGGTTGCCGGCGCCAACATCGTTGGTTTCCAGAAGATCGCCGACGCGATGATGGCTCAGGGCATTTTCTAAAAAATAGTTCCAAGACTTGCTATATTCCTCTTCCAACCAATACACGCGGGGCTGCTCAGGCAGCCCCGCGTGTCATTATATCCATTCCATTTGAAAACCGCGACAAAGATTTTAGTAGCGGCATCGCATGCGACGTGTTTTTCACTTAAAAGCAAAGGCCAACCAACACGGTGCAACCGGACTGTTCTTGATAAAGCATTCCATTCTTATCAAAGAGCCCGTATTAGGGCAAATATGCCTGCGCTTTCGCGCCCAAGTGCCCTGAAAATCTAGTCCTGCGCTGCGTCACTGATCGCCTCTTGCCGGTGCGCCGCGACATATTTCATCAGCGCCGCCGGTTCGTTGGGCAGCGTCTCCTCCAGTACCCGTTGCAGCAGCAGTTCAAGCAGCGCGCCAAGCTGCGGGCCTGGTGCAAACCCTGCCAGAATCAGGTCGCGGCCCGATATGGCAAGCTGTGTCCGATCCAAAGGCGGCTGTTGGGACAAGATATCCTGCATCAAACGTTGAACCGTCCCGAGACGCGCTAGCCAATCCGACGCATCCAGCCGCGCCACGGCATCGGCACGCTGCAAGGCCAAAAGATCCCCCAGAGCAGCGGCGCCATGTTTGGACATCCATCGTTTCATCGTGATCCGGTCAGCCTTATCGAGCGGCAGAACTTGATGCCGCACAAGGAACAGAACCTGTTCCCTAATTGCGTTGCTAAATTTCAAACGTCTTAAAATGCCGTCGGCCAATACGGCGCTTTGCACCGCACAGTCAGAAAAGCGCCCGGCATCCTCAACGCACAGCGGCCTGCCGATATCATGCAACAGCAGCGCGGCCCTGACCGGCAGCTCGGGGGGTGCGTTTCCTATCGCGCGTGCGGTATGGGTGTATGCGTCATGGCCCTGCGCAGCTTTAAACGCCATAAGCTCCGAGAGGGGCCGCAGCTCGGGCAAGACGGCCCATATAACCGCGCAATATTGCAGTAGCACCCGCGTGCAGTCGGGCGCACAAAGCAGCTTTTCAAGCTCGCCGCGCACCCGTTCGGCTGAGAGCGCCGCGAGCTTTTCAAGATGGCGCAGCATGCCGCTTTCGGTCTGCGCCTCAATCGAAAACCCCAGTACCGCCGCAAAGCGCAGCGCGCGCAGAATGCGCAGGGCATCCTCACTGAAGCGGCAATCCGGCGTGCCGATGGCACGTATGACCCCCGCCGACAGATCCTCTTGCCCGCCAAACAGGTCTATGATGCCGCCATCTTCCCCCAAGCACAGGGCGTTGATCGTAAAATCACGGCGCGCGAGATCATCAGCCAGCTCGCGCGAGAAACGGACGCTGTCCGGTCGTCTACCGTCGGAATAAGGCCCATCCTGCCTGAAGGTGGTCATCTCGATGGGGGTGCGGTCGAGCATGACCGTCACCGTTCCGTGCTTTGCGGCGCTTTGCCCGATCTCAAATGTCCGAAGGCCCGAAAAGACCGCCAGCATTTCCGCCGGTGTGGCCGAGGTCGCAATATCCCAGTCGTGCGGCGTCTTGCCCAGCAGCAGGTCGCGCACACAGCCGCCGACCGGCACCGCGCGAAAGCCCGCCCCACGCAGACAGTTAAGAACCGCGCATATATTTTCAGGAATATGAAACTGCATCGCTTTCCCCGCTTTCAGGTCATAATCGTCTCAAGGCAAATAGTTGGCAATGGCCCACCCATTGCAGGCTTGCGCCCCTTTGATGTGTCGCGACTCATTTGCTCACGCTTGCGGCATAATATCAATAGTATAACACGCCGGTCAAGCGCCGCCTTGACATTGGCCTTAAATAGGCCTATAGTTATGCAGGAAATTATTTTAAAGGAGTCTTAATGAATGAGCACAGAATGCAACCACGATTGCGGCAGCTGTTCGGCCAGCTGCGGCGACCGTCAGAATAATCAAAGCCTGCACCCGCAAAGCCGCGTCAAAAGGGTGGTCGCCGTTGTCAGCGGCAAGGGCGGCGTGGGCAAAAGCCTTGTAACGGCGCTGATGGCCTGCGAGATGAACCGGCGCGGCGCGCGTGTCGGTGTGCTCGACGCCGATATCACGGGCCCTTCGGTTCCGCATGCGTTTGGCATCACGCAAAAAGCCTCAACCGATGGAAACGTGATTATGCCGGTAAAATCGGCGGAGGGCGTCGACGTCATCAGCATCAACCTGCTGCTTGAGAACGACGCCGACCCCGTCGTCTGGCGCGGCCCCGTCATCGCAAGCGTCGTCAAGCAATTCTGGGGCGATGTGCTCTGGCAGGATATCGACTACATGTTTATCGACATGCCGCCCGGAACCGGCGACGTACCGCTGACGGTGTTCCAATCGATTCCGGTCGACGGCATCATCGTCGTTACCTCGCCGCAGGATGTCGTCTCAATGATTGTCGAAAAGGCAATGCGCATGGCCGAGATGATGAATATTCCGGTGCTGGGACTGGTGGAAAACATGAGTTATGTCACGTGTCCCGATTGCGGCAAGCGTTTTTCGATTTTCGGTGAGAGCAAGCTTGCCGATATTGCGGAGCAGCATAAGACCCGTGTCTTAGGTCGACTGCCTATCAGGCCCGAAATTGCCGCCGCGGTCGACGCCGGTGCGGTCGAGAGCCTTGCCGGTGGGGATTGGCTGGCTCTGGCGGCCAACGCCGTCGCCGCGCTGTAACGCAATAAAACACAACACAAAAAGGCTGCAAACGCAGCCTTTTTTAAATACATCTTATTTTGAGTTATTAAACAGCTTAATATCGCACAAACTAAAAACGAACGGTGAAACCGTTCGTTTTTTGTTTAGCCTATTTTATTCAGCTTGTTGGCCAGTGCGGACTTCTTCCGGGAAGCTGTATTCTTGTGAATAATTCCCTTAGCGGCGGCCTGATCGACAAGCTTAATGGCATTGCGAACAACCTCGGCGCTGTTTTCAGCACCCTCTGCGAGAGAAAGCTCCGCTTTCTTCACGG